>JBDTOJ010000098.1:0-7454 GCA_039933295.1 Chloroflexota bacterium | reverse complement strand
GGTCTTGATCATGACCTTCGGGCTCGCCGAATTGGCGGTCTTCCTCCTGCTGACGTTCGTCGTCGGCGCGGTGGGCGTCGGGTTCGGTATCTTCTTCCTGGCACCGCGCCTGTCGCGGCTGGCCGATCGTCATGATGAGGACCCTGGTGCCGGAACCGACTGACTCGCCAATCGATCGCCTGACCTTCGACGACGCGCTCACCGAACTCCAGCGCGCCGTCGCCGACCTCGAGACCGGGGGGCTGCCACTCGAGCGCTCGATTGCGCTGTACGAGCGTGGCGTCGCGCTTCACGAGCGCTGTGCGTCACTTCTGTCCGAAGCGGAACTCAAGGTTCAGCAACTCGTCACCCGCGCCGGGGGCGCGATTGCCGCCATCGACGTTCGTCCCGAAGAAGCGGTCGAGGCCGAGTAGCCAGCCAGCAAAACGTGCGCGTCCGTGGTATCACATAATCAGCAAAGATCACCGTTCGCACCGACCATTCGCGGCGCCATTCGCAACAGGGGATATCAGCCACCGTGACGCCAACGCTCAAGGACCTTCAGGGTCCCGCCGATCTTCGCGGCCTCAACGACGCGCAGCTGGCTGCGATCGCTGCCGAACTGCGCGAGACGATCATCGCGACCGTCGCGACGACCGGCGGGCATCTCGGCTCATCGCTGGGTGTCGTGGAGCTGACCGTGGCACTCCACCGGCTGCTCGAGTCCCCGCGCGACAAGATCGTCTGGGACACGGGTCACCAGGCCTACGCACATAAGCTCCTGACCGGGCGGCTCGCGCAATTCGGGACCCTCCGCCAGCTGGACGGCATGGGCGGGTTCCCGCGTCGATCCGAGAGCGAGCACGACGTCTTCGACGGCGGGCACGCCGGAACCGGCTTGTCCATCGCCCAGGGCCTCGCCACGGCACGGGACCTGCGGCACGGCCTCGAGCGAATCGCAGTGGTCGTGGGTGACGCGGCCCTCATGACCGGGCTCTCACTCGAGGCGCTCAACGACATCGGGCATCGTGGCACCCAGCTGCTCATCGTCCTGAACGACAACGAGATGTCGATCAGCCCGACCGTCGGCGCGTTCTCGACCTACCTCTCCAAGATCAAGCTCAGCCAGGCCTGGCAGCAGAGCAAGACCGCGTACGACAGCCTCATCGAGAAGTTGCCCGTCGTTGGCGGCGGGGCTCTCGAATGGAGCCAGCGACTGCGTCGTTCGGTCGTCAGCCTCGCGACGCCAGGTCAGTTGTTCGAGGATCTCGGGATCACCTATATCGGGGTCGTGCCCGGCCACAACCTCCACGCGCTCCTCGAGACATTCGAGCGCGTGCTAGAACTCAAGGGGCCGGTCATCGTGCACGTCCGGACCCAGAAGGGTCGGGGATACCGGCCGGCGGAAACCGACCAGGTCTCGTTCCACGGGGCCGCGCTCCCGCCGATGGAACTCTCGCCGGATGCCGATACGCACGAGCCCGGCCACGCGGTGTCGCCCATTCGCTCGACGACGCCGCACGGGTCCGGATCCAATGGCGATGCCGTCCCGCCGGCCGCCGCGGCCGCAGGGCTCACGAAACACCCGAACTACACTGCCGTGTTCGCCGACGAACTCGTGGCGCTCGCGGCCGAAGACCGAAGGATCGTCGGGATCACGGCGGGCATGCCGACCGGGACGGGGATGGCCAAGTTCCACGCTGCATACCCGGATCGCGCGATCGACGTTGGCATTGCCGAGCAACACGCGGTGACGATGGCCGCCGGGCTGGCCCTCGGGGGCATGCGACCGGTGGTGGCGCTCTATTCCACGTTCCTCCAGCGGGCCTTCGACCAGACCGTGCACGATGTCTGTCAGAACGACCTCCCGGTCCTTCTCGCGGTCGATCGCGCGGGTCTCGTTGGCGAGGACGGAACGTCGCATCAGGGCATGTTCACGCTCCCGGCACAACTCCAGCTGCCGTATCTCGTGGTGGCCAGCCCGAAGGACGAGCAGGAGCTTCGAGGGCTGCTCCGGACAGCGATGGCCCAGGACCACCCCTTCGCCCTGCACTATCCGCGCGATCCTGGGTTCGGCCTGCCGACGGCCGAGCCGGCAGCCATTCCGGTGGGCCAGGCAGAGGTCCTGCGCGAAGGTCGCGATGTCCTGTTCATCGGTTTCGGGCCCATCGTCCATCGGATGGAGGAGGCTGCCGATGCGCTCATGTCCGACGGTTGGTCCGTCGCCTCGATCAACGCCCGGTTCGCGAAGCCGCTCGACCGCCAGCTGATCCTGGATCAGGCACGTGGGAAGCAGCTCGTAGTGACCTTCGAGGAGAGCGTGGTAACGGGTGGATTCGGGAGCGCGGTGCTCGAGACGATCGAGGCGGCAAGGATGACCGATCCGGCCCTGCGCGCTGTGCCTGTGTGCATCGTGGGTATTCCGGGGGATCGCTTCGTCGATCATGGATCGGTCGCCGATCTGCGCCGCGTCCTGCGCCTCGATGCCTCCGGACTCGAAGGTCAGGTTCGCGAGGCGCTCCGGGTGATCGGCGCCACGCCAGCCGCGAATGCGGTGCCGGGACCGGTCTGAGCGAACTTCGTGAGGCCGGGGTGAGCCGGCTGTGCCACGATAGCCACGTGAACGCTGCGGCCTCGACTCGCCCTCGCGCCATTCCCCGTCGCACGACGCGCGTCCGGCTGGATCAGTTGGTCGTGGATCGCGGGTTGGCTCCGTCGCGGGCACGGGCACAGGCCCTGATCCTCGGCGGCAAGGTCAGGACGGGGATCGGGGATGCGGGACGGGTTGACCGCAAGGCCGGCGATCTCGTCGAGCCGGGCATCGACCTCACGATCCTCGAACGCGATCCGTTCGTCAGTCGAGGTGGGCACAAACTGGTCGCAGCGCTTGATGCGTTCGGGCTCGATCCGCGCGGCGCCACCTGCCTCGATGTCGGTGCCTCGACCGGGGGATTCACGGATGTCCTGCTGCAACGCGGCGCGCTTCGCGTGTTTGCGCTGGACGTCGGGCGTGGTCAGCTCGCCGAAGCGTTGCGCCAGGACCCGCGGGTGATCTCGATGGAACGGACGAATGCCCGCACCATCACGGCCGCGACCCTGCCCGAGCCGGTCGTCCTCGCGACGATCGACGTGTCATTCATCTCGCTTCGCCTCGTGCTCGATCCAGTGCGTCAGGCGTTCGGGCAGGCCGGTGGCTCGATCGTCGCCCTCGTGAAGCCGCAGTTCGAGGCCGGGCGCGGCCAGGTCCCGGGCGGTGTGGTCCGTGATCCGGCCGTCCATCGGGCCACCATCGAGCGCGTGGCCGGAGCGGCGACGGCCATGGGTCTCGTTGCGCTTGACGTGATCGCGTCACCAATCCTCGGCCCGGAAGGCAATCGAGAGTTCCTGCTCCACATGGGCGTGCCCGGGGCCGACGACGGCCTGGCCATAAGCGTCACGGCCGACGCCGCCCTCGGCGCAGAGCCCGGCGTCGTGGCCCTGGACGCAGCGCTGGCGGACCGGATCGCGCTCGTAACCGAGGGAATGCCGACATGACCGCGCGATCGACCTTCCGAATCGGATTTGCCTACAACCCGACCAGCGACGCGGCCATCGAGCTGCGGGAGCGCGCAACGGGGTGGGCGGCCGTCCGCGGCATCGATCACTGGGCCGCAACTGCCGCCGACATGGATGCGATGAACGACGAGTTGCCGGGGACGGACGTCCTGGTGGTCCTCGGCGGCGACGGAACATTCCTGCGCGCGGCGAGGGCCGTGGCCGAGATCGACGTGCCCCTGCTCGGAATCAACGTCGGCAAGGTCGGCTTCCTGTCCAAGGTCGAGGCCGGCGACCTGATCCGGACCCTCGAGCGACTCCAGGCCGGCGAATTCACGCTCGAGCACCGCATGGCCCTTGAAGGTCGCATCATCCGAGCGGGATCGCAGGATGCACCGGAGCGCCACATCGCCCTGAACGACGTCGTGATCGCCCGGGGATCGCTGGCCCGCGTCGTGCGACTCGACGTGGCGATCGACGGCAGTCACCTGGCTACGTACATCGCCGATGGGCTCGTGGTCTCGAGCCCGACCGGCTCGACCGGCTATTCGTTCTCGGCCGGGGGTCCGATCCTCGATCCAACGGCGCGCAACCTCATCGTGACGCCCATCGCCGGGTATCTCACGACGATCCGATCGGTGGTCGTCGGCCCCTCGGTGGTGGTCCGCTGCCTCGTCACCGATGCCCACGAGGCCCTCGTGTCGATCGACGGGCGCGAGGACGTGCCGCTCGTCGTCGGGGATGCGGTGGAGGTCCGAGCTCTGGACGTGCCGATCCGGTTCGTTCAGCCGCATGGCGCTCTCCCATTCTGGGACCTGCTGCGCAAGAAAGTCGAGCTCCTGCCTTCGTGATCGAAGCCAGGGACGGCCTCGTTGACGTCCCGAAGGGCGCTTCGGACGGGGCCGCGGACGACGTGGCCGGGATCGAGATGGGCCCGCTTCTGGAACTTGCCGTCGCGGACCTCGGGCTGATCGACCGCCTTCGGATCACGCTGGACCCCGGGCTCAACGTCCTGACCGGGGAGACCGGCGCCGGCAAGAGCCTGATCATCGACGCCCTTGGGCTCGCGCTTGGCGCCCGGGCGGACGTCAGCCTGGTGCGCCATGGCGCCGTAAGCGCTCGCGTCGAGGCCCTCTTCGATCGCCTGCCCGAGCCGTTGATCGTGGTGCGCGAGGTCAGTGCTTCGGGTCGTTCAACCGCGCGCGTGGACGATGAGTCCGTGACCGCGGCGCGCCTCGCGGACGTGACCGGCCGGCTGGTCGAGGTTCACGGCCAGCACGATCAGGGTCGCCTGCTCGATGAACGATGGCAGCGCGACCTCCTCGATGCCTACGGCGGCCACGCCGAAACGCGAGCGGCGGTACTCGCGGCGTTCGGGTCGTGGCGCGAGAACCGTCGCCGCCTCGGCGCCCTGTCCATCGATGAGCGGGAGCTGGGACGCCGGATCGATCTCCTCGACAGCGAGGCAGCGGACATCTCCGCCGCTCGACTGCGCGTGGGTGAGGCCGATGAGCTCCGTATCCGCCTGGAGGCCGCCCGTCACGGTGCCACGATCGCGGCCGGTGGCGCCCTGATCGGCGAGGCGCTCGACGGCGATGAAGGTTCGGCTCGAATGGCGGTCGGAGCGGCCCTCCGCGAGGCTCGGACATTGGCCCGGATCGATCCGCGACTCGACCCGGTCGTGGAGCGCCTCGCCGGAGTGGACGCAGAACTCGAGGATCTCGGCAGCGAAGTCCGCTCGATCCTCGGCGAACTCGACCATGACGCGGCATCGCAGACGAGTCTCGAGGAGCGACTCTCGGTGATCTACGCGCTCGAGCGTCGCTATGGCGTGGACGAGGCCGCGGTCATCGAACATGGAGCGCGGGCCGCTGCGGAAGCCGAGGAGTTGCGCGGGCTCGATGGCGAGCGAGAGCGCCGGACCGCCGAAGATGCGCGCCTGCTCGTTGACCTTGCGAAGGTGGCCACCGTACTCGGCGGGCTGCGACGCAAGGCCGCGACCCGCCTGAGCGCCGAGACCGATGCAGCCCTCCAGAACCTCGGGTTCCCGGCGGACACATTCACCGTTGCCGTGGGCCGACGATCAGCGAATCCCGATGAGCCCGCCGTTGAGATCGAGGGCGACGCGGTCGCGTTCGATGCCACGGGTGCCGACGACGTTGTGTTCCTGCTCGCTCCGAACGCCGGTGAGCCGCCTCGACCGCTGGCGCGGATCGCCTCTGGTGGGGAGCTTTCGCGGGTTGCCCTCGCCATCAAGGAAGTACTGGCCACCGTCGATGCGACTCCCACGCTCGTGTTCGATGAAGTCGATACCGGCATTGGTGGACGGAGCGCGGATCCGCTCGGTCGGAGCCTGTGGACCCTGGCCAGGCGCCACCAGGTGCTGGTCGTGACGCATCTGCCCCAGATCGCGGCGTATGCCGATGCCCACCATCGCATCCAGAAGCGCGAACGAGACGGCCGAACCGTGACCGAGGTCGAGCGTCTCGACGGTGAGCCCCGGGTCATGGAGATCGCGATCATGCTCGGCGCGGTCGGAGCAGACGGGCCCGGAGCGCCGGCCATCGCACAGGCGCGGGCCCTTCTCGACGCGGCAACCACGTGGGGCGCCGCGACGTCCAGCGGCGGCTGACGCACGAATCTCGCGATGGCAGGACGTCCGACCATCGACCACGCGATCGACGATTACCTGACCTACCTGCGGGTGGAGCGCGGCGTTTCCCCGGCGACGATCAGCGCCTATCGCGGCGACCTCAGTGATTTTGCCGCCGCCCGGGGTACCGCAAGGGACTGGGCCAGTGGCGCAGACGCGGCGCAACGCTACCTGGCCGCCCGCACCCGACGCGGCCGACCCAACGATCCCGGGCTCGCCCCGACGTCCCTCCGCCGCCGCGCGGCCGCCATCAAGGGCTTCTATCGGTTCGCTTTCGGTGAGGCCGTCATCGAGATCGACGTGGCTGCGCACCTGGACCTGCCGCGAATGTCGCGGCTTCTGCCCGAGACGCTGACCATCCAGGAGGTGGAATGGCTCATCGATGCCGCGGGCGAACAGACAAGGGAGCGGGCGCTCCTTGAGCTGCTGTATGCCGCCGGCTTGCGAATCTCGGAGGCCCTGGGTCTTGACCTCGAGGATCTCTCGTTCGATGGAGGCTTCGTCCGGGTCATCGGCAAGGGTGACAAGGAGCGCCTCGTGCCGGTAGGGGACATCGCGCTGGGCGTGCTCTCGGAGTGGATCAACGGACCGCGGGTCCCGCTGCTGGTGCTCGGACACGTGGCGCCACTCCGTGGCGGACCGCTCTTCGTGGGGGACCGGGGTGCGCGTTGGGCGAGGCAACAAGCTTGGAGCGCGGTGAAGCGCGCCGCGGCTGCCGCGGGTTTGCCGGATCGTGTAAGCCCTCACACCCTCCGCCATTCGTTCGCGACGCACCTCCTGGAGGGCGGGGCCGACCTGCGCATCGTTCAGGAGTTGCTCGGTCATGCGAGTATCAGCACGACGCAGCTCTACACACACGTGACGGGAGAGCGCATCCGCGAGGTGTACGCCCGAGCGCATCCGCGAGCCTGACCGAGGAGGAAGCCACCCGTGCCTCGCTACGCCGAAACCCTGCTCACCGATGGGGAGCGCATCGCGCTTCGGTCGCGCCAGCACTGGCTCGCCACGTTGGTCGATGGACGCGTCGCGTGGGCGCTGTTCATCGCGTCGCTCGTCCTCATTGTCCTGCGCCTTCAGATGGGGCGCGGAGCGCTCGAGCAGGCGGTCGGCATCGCGATCCTCGTCCTGCTCGTGGTGTCGCTCGTGATGCTCGCCAAGGTCTACTGGTCCTGGTATGCGGAGGACTACATCGTGACGAACCGCCGGGTCCTCAAGGTCGAAGGCATCCTCAACAAGCGCTCCGCCGACAGCTCGCTCGAGAAGATCAACGACGCGGTCCTCGAGCAGA
>JBDTOJ010000097.1:0-1584 GCA_039933295.1 Chloroflexota bacterium | reverse complement strand
GCGCTTGCGCTGATCCTGGACATTCGGCCGCGCCGTTTCGCACGGGTCACGCCGGCCTAGATCTCGCCTCGGCGGCCCCACCGAGGGCATCGGTGTCGACATGACGATTGGGTGCCTTGACGTCCTGCAAATGGGTGTCTAGTCTTCCTGCAAATGGGTGCCCCGACGCCGAAGATGCTCCCTGCCTACCGGCCGCGCGTCGTGGACGCGGAGCTGACGACGCTCCTTGCCTCCAACGGCGCCGTCGTGCTCGAGGGCCCTCGCGGCAGCGGCAAGACCGAGACCGCCCGCCGGGTTGCAGCCAGCGAAGTTCGGCTCGACGTCGATGATGCAGCGCGGGAAGCCGGGTTGGTCGAGCCGGGCATTCTCCTCCCTGGGGACCGACCCCGGCTCCTCGATGAGTGGCAGCTGGTTCCGGGAATCTGGAACCGTGTTCGGCGGTCCGTGGACGATGGCGCCGGAGGCGTCGGGCAGTACATCCTGACGGGTTCGGCCAGCCCAGCTGATGACGAGGTCCGGCACAGCGGCGCGCTCCGGTTCGGCCGATTGCGGATGCGCCCAATGTCACTCTTCGAGGCCGGGCACTCGTCAGGGACCGTGTCACTCCGCGCTCTCCTTGACGGAGATCCGGTGGCGGCGCCCGATCCCGGCCACACGATCGACGACGTCGCCACCATGATCTGCATCGGAGGCTGGCCGGCGCTCCAGGGTCGTTCCGCAGCGCAGGCCCTCGGCGCGCTTCGCGGATACCTCGCTGATACCGCTCGCGTCGACCTCAAGCGCGTCGATGGGGCGCGGCGCGATCCCGACAACGTACTCCGGGTCATGCGATCCCTGGCTCGGCATACCGGGACCACCGCCTCCGCACGTGCGGTTGCCGCCGACGTCGGTGGGATCGACGGCCCGATTGACCACCACACGGTGCTCGACTACACCCGAGCCCTGGCCCGAATCTTCATGACCGAGGACCTGTCGGCGTGGGCACCAAGACTCCGATCGCGAGCCCGGCTTCGGGCCGCCGCGGTCCGCCACTTTGTGGACCCGTCGCTCGCGGCCGCCGCCCTTGGAGCGGGGCCGGAGTCCCTTGTTCAAGACATCGAGCTGCTCGGCTTCCTCTTCGAGTCGTTGGTCGTCCGTGATGTGCGGGTGTTCACGCAGGCAACGGGCGCATCGGTCTTCCACTATCGCGATAGCAGCGATCTGGAGGCGGACCTGATCATCGAGCGGCCCGACGGTCGCTGGGCCGCCGTCGAGGTGAAGCTCGGCCCCGGTGCTGTCGAAACTGGAGCGGCGACGCTCCGTCGCCTGGCCGCACGCATCGATCCAGCCCGTCACGGCGCACCGCTCGCCCTGGCCGTCGTCACTGGTTGGGGTCCGGCCTATCGGCGCTCCGACGGTGTCTTTGTCGTACCGCTTGGGAGCCTCGGGCCTTGAGCGCGCGAGATCCCCGAATCCCACGTCCCGCCGAAACGCCCGTGGCTTCGCCCGGTGCGCCGAGAGCCGACGTTCAGTTCGCGAGCCTGACCTTGGTTCTGCCGGCCTACAACGAGGCGGAGCGGATCGGGCCGGCGCTCGATGAGCTGT
>JBDTOJ010000096.1:0-13458 GCA_039933295.1 Chloroflexota bacterium | reverse complement strand
CCTTCGTCAGAGCCTTCGTCGTGTTGCCGACCGCGTCGAGGCGGTCCGTGATCTCCCGCGCGCCGGCTTCTGCGCGGCTGAACTCGGCGATACCGCCCGCGTTGTCGGTGATCGGGCCAAAGGTGTCCATCGCAAGGATGTACGCGGTGGTCATGAGCATGGCCATCGTCGCGACAGCTGTCCCGAAGATTCCGCCCACGTCCCGGCCGTCGGCATTCAAGATCCCGGCCTGTGAGCCGAGCCAGTGGCTGGCGAAGAGGGCAATACCGATCGTGATTGCCGTAACGAACGTCGTCTCGTATCCAACCGCGGTGCCCGAGATGATGTTCGTCGCCGGACCGGTCTTGCTGGCCTCCGCGATCTCGCGGACGGGCCGATAGCCGCCAGCTGTGTAGAACTGGGTGATGTAGACGAAGGCGACGCTCGTCGCGAGGCCGACCACGCCGGCCGCGAAGAAGTACAGCCAGACCGGAACCCCGGACGGGGCGTTGCCGTTGGTCTGGAGCATCACGTTCGTCGTCAGGAACAGCGCGCCCACGGACAGGATCGTCGTGACCCAGTAGCCGCGGTTGAGCATGTTCATCGGGTCCTCGGTCTCGTTGCCGCGGACGAAGAAGATCGCCACGATCGTTGACAGGAGGCCGAACGCACGGATCACGAGCGGGAAGAAGATCCATGCGGCCGGGTTCGGCCAGCCCGCAGCCTGGGCGATCGTCACGATGCCGACACCGAGGATCATCGCCCCAATGTTCTCGGCGGCCGTGCTCTCGAAGAGGTCCGCGCCACGACCGGCGCAGTCACCGACGTTGTCGCCGACGAGGTCGGCGACGACACCGGCGTTGCGGGGATCATCCTCGGGGATGCCCTTCTCGACCTTACCGACGAGGTCGGAGCCGACGTCGGCGGCCTTCGTGTAGATGCCGCCGCCGAGCTGGGCGAAGAGGGCCACGAACGAGGCACCGAAGCCGAAGCCGACGATGAGAAACGGGGCGTCCTTGGTCGCCTGGCCGCCGGCCAGGCCGCCGAACAGGCTGAAGATCCCATAGACGCCGAGGAGTGACAGGGCCACCACGAGGAACCCGGAGACGGCCCCACCCCGCATCGCGACCTGGACCGCCTCGACAAGGCTGCGGCGTGCCGCGGCGGCGGTCCGGACGTTGGCCTTGACGCTGATGTACATCCCGATGATCCCGGACGCCATCGAGCATGCGGCGCCGACGAGGAACGCCAGGGCGGTCCGCCAGCCGAGGGCGAGCCCGAAGGTGTCGGTTTCCGCGACCGCCTTCGTCTCGAACGTCGTAATGACGGCCCCGATGACGACGGCACCGACGAGGGCAAGGACGCCGATCGTCGTGTATTGGCGGCGAATGAACGCCACTGCCCCTTCGAAGATCGTCCCGGCGACGTCCTCCATGGCCGGGGTGCCGGTGTCGCGGGCGAGCACGTCGCGGGCGAGCCAGAGGGCGAAGAGGATGGCGATCACCCCGGCGGGCAGAATGATCAACTGCAGCTGACTGGCGTCCATCGGGTTGACCCGTTCCTCCTAGATGCTGACGTGAACGCCGCCCATCGTCGGGCGCGCGTCGCCCGGATGGGCACGACTCGGAACTTGGAATTTGGCTCGGGCTGGCGTGCGGGAACTCATGGCGCATCACGGACGAGCCGGTCGAGATTTGGCGGCGAGTGTATCAATCGCCGTTCGAGCGGGTCAACTCAGTGAATCGCCTACCGAATCCAGCCCGCGTACGCCCCGTCAACGGTCAGCCGGCGGGACGTTCCGGTCGGCAGGTCAATGCGCCAGATGCCGTCCGAAATCGTCGGGTCGACCGCGAGCACGCGCCCGATGAGGAGGCTGAGGCCGTCGGGCGCAGAACCTGGCCAGCGATCCATCCGCCCAGGCAACGGATCGAGGTCCCGGATATCGCCCGATGCGGAGAGTAGGCGGAGCCGGAGCTGCCCATCTTCCTGACGGATCACGAAGCCGAGTGACCCATTGGGTAACACGGCGATGGGCCCGACGGCACCCGTCGTACCGCTGATCGGCACGGTGCCTCCGAGGGTGTCGATACTCACCATGCCCGTCGCGCCCCCGGAAGCTGGCGCCCCGGCCAGCACGAACGTATTTCGGGCGGACACCCACGTTGCCGCGGCGCTCGCCGACAGCGCGAGCCGAAGGGGTGGCGAGGGAGAGCCCGACAGATCCGGCGCCCCAAGGTCGATGAGCTGCACCTCGCCGGTCGCCGTCACGAGGAGGGCCGTCCGACCGCTCGGGTCAAATGCGGTGCGCGGGATCCATGCTGGCGACCCGTCGGTACCGTCGAGACCATCGCCCGACAGGGTCGTCGAGTCAGGGCCCGGCGCGCCATGCCCGAGCAGCGGACGTTCATCGCCTGGACTCCCCGGGAGCGGCACGAACCAGTAGCCGAGGTCCGCGCCGACCGGATCCCGCCGGGCGACGATGATCGCGCTGCCGTCGGGGAGCAGGCTGGGCGCATATTCAAGTCGCCCGTCACTCACCGTGAGTCGGCGCAGACCGGTGCCGTCGATGGCCATCGTCTGGACGACGCCACCCGCCGCATACACGACTCGCGCGCCGTCCGCGGTCGTGTCAAAGCTGGTCACGGGCAGCAATTCGGTCGTCAGTTGCCGCTGGTTCGTCCCATCGGGGTTCATGACCCAGACATTGCGGACCCCGCCGCGCGCACTGAGGAAGCCGATCTGGTTCTGACCCGACTCCGTCGGGGCGCCCGTTGTGAACGACCACGTTCGCCCGAGCGTCACGGCGGCCGGATCGCCCAGTCGACTGACGATGGGATCCAGGGTCACGGTGTAGGTCGTATGCGAGGCGAGCGGGGTCGAGGGAACGAACACGAGCGTGTTCCCGTCGGTCGACGGAGCGCCCGCTCCGCGACCCGACCCGTCGCCATCGAGGGCCACGACCCGGAAGGTCCCGTCCACCGATGGTGTCAGATGCAGTGCTCCCGGGATCGAGACGGGATCGATCGGACCGTCGAAGCGAACGGCAATCGGCGACCCGATGCCGATACCGGCAACCCCGTCGGCAGGGATCGCGGTAACGATCGCCAGGCCGGCGCCAACCGTCATGAACGTTGTCCGGAAGGGCGAACCGAGACGGCTGCCGCCCGTGTCCGTGGCCTGCGCTCCGATCGTCAGCGTGTACCGAGTCCCAGCGGTAAGGCCCGGCCCGAGCGTGATGGACACAACGGATCCACGCCAGCTCGACGAAACCGGGACGGCAGGTTCGATCGAAATCGCCCCCTCGACCGATGCGGTGTCCATCAGGCGATCGAAGAACAGGTCGATCGTGCCATCGAGCGGCACGCCGCCCGCGCCATCGGCCGGCGTCGTCCGAAGGACAACCGGCGGTCCAACCGTCGCGAACGTCCACTCCTCAAGGCCGGTGGGGTCCCTGTTGCCCTCCAGGTCTTCGGTGCCCGGGGCGATGGAAATCGTGAACGTCGTGTCCTGGGGAAGCTTCCGGGATGGCGTGAAGATGGCTGACGAGCCATTCCAGGTGAAGGAACCATCGACGACTGGATCGATCCGGAAGCGTGCCTCTGCTGTTGCCGGCTTCACGGGCTCGCTGAATTCGATGTCAATCGCAGTCACGGTCTGCGCGAGCCGCGGGTCCCCTGCCGACGCGCTGAGGGCAATCGTCTTGACACTCGGGGGCCGCCGATCGACGGTCGTCGCGTTCACGAGGACGAAGCCGAGGCCCACGAGCGCGACGATCGCACTTACCAGCGAGATCAGACGTCGCATCGCCACCTCCGACCGGCGCTTCCGGTCACGGGGCGGGACGATAGCACAGCCCCTATACTCCCGGTCCTGTGACACAACGACCCGCCGTCGGCTGTCTCGTCGAGGTCCTCGAAACCCTCGTCCTGACAGTCGTCATTTTTTTCGGAATTCAGGCGTTCGTCGCCCAGCCGTACAAGGTCCAGCAGGGATCGATGGAGAACACCCTGCAGCCGGAGCAGTACGTCCTGGTCGACAAACTATCGCCGCACTGGGACGCGTACTCGTACGGCGACATCGTCGTATTCCATCCCCCGTTGACCTGGAACCAGGGCTCCGACGTCCCGTTCATCAAGCGCGTCATCGGGTTGCCCGGCGACGTGATCGAACTGCAGGATGGCGTCGTCCACGTGAATGGCGTGGCGCTCGTCGAGCCGTACATCTTTACCGACGACAGCGGAACGCAGCAGAAGTCCTATCCGGCTCCGGGCGGGGCGAGTCGATTCGTCGTGCCAGCTGGCGAGTTGTTCCTGATGGGTGACCATCGGGAGGACTCGGCTGATTCTCGCAACTTCGGACCGATCGAGATCTCGAAGGTCATTGGCCGGGCCTGGCTGCGCTACTGGCCGTTTGACAAGGTTGGGCTCCTGCCGGTACCGGATCACCCGGAGCTGGCGTCGCCCGCACCGTGACCCGCAACCGGTGAGCGCCGCCACATGAAGTCGGACGCATGAACCCGATGTTCGTGGGCGTAGCGCTTGCGATCAGCGTCGGCGCGATCATCGCAATCTCAGCCCGTGACGCTCGGACAGCGCTCATGGGTCTCGCCGTGACGTTGGTGGCGGCACCCTTCCTGTCGGATCCCTTGCCGCCCCTGTCCACGCTCGCCATGCGAGTCGTTGGAGCCGCGCTGGCCGCGTACCTCCTGAGAAGTGCGGTCCTTTCCAACGCCGAAGCACTCGATCGGCGACGCGGCAAGAGCGGACACGTCGGTTCGCGGATCGGCTGGCCGACTGAGACCCTCCTCGCGATCGCCGCATGGGTCGTCGGAATCAACGTCTATGCCCACCTTCTGGCGCTCACGCCGGGCGGTCCCGGGACGCTGAGTACGGAGTCCCTCGGCTCCCTCGGGGCCGGTTCGCTGGCGACGGGCGCGGGGCTCGCGGTCATCGTTCTGGCGATCGTCCCGGCCCTCGGTGCTCGCGAGGGGCTACGCACCGCGGTGGGGTTGGTCGTGCTGATCCAAGGCATCCTCCTGTTCCGCTCCGGGGTCGCTGGCGCGCCGTCGGACCTTGAGCAGCTCGCCGGGGTCGCTCTCATCGTTGCCGCGGCGGTAACGGGTTCGATGCTCGTGGGGCTCGGCGTCGCCCGTGATCGCGGTGCAAGCGCCGACTCGACGTCCATGCCGCTGCCCACTGAGGCTGGCTCACCGGCCGTACCCCCGATCCCCGCCGCGCGAGAAGTTCAATCGCGTCGCCGCAGGCGGCCAGGCAACCCCGCATGAGCGTCCTGATCCTCGTCCTGATCGCCCTGCCCGGGGGCCTCATGACGAGTCTCCTGGCGCGCCGTCGCAACCTGGCTTTCGCCGTCGGACTTGCAACAGCCGTGCTCAGCGCAATTGCCGCTGCGTCGATCGATGCGGCGGACGTCGTGCCGATCGCCGGATCCCAGATCGGCGGCTCGGACGGCCTGCGCACCCTTGCCGTCGCCTGGGCAGCATCCGTCCTGTTGTTCGGGGTCCTGGACGCACTCCTCGATTTCAGCCCGGGCGTTCTCGGTCCATCGCTCGTCGGACTGGCCTTCGGCGCTTCGGCACTCGCGGTGCAGGATCCTGGCATCGGATTTGCCCTGGTGGGCGCCGGCGCGGTCCTGACCGCGGTCATTCCGATTTCGATGGCTCGAGGGGATGCGGAATCGGGACCCGCGCTCGCGGTCCGGACACTCCGCCCTCTCATCGCATCGGTGGCCCTCACGCTCCTCGTGGTGGCCTGGGGTGCCTCGCCCGCCGGGCCATTCAACGTGACCGGAATCTCCGGTGTCATCGATCCTGCGCTCGAGCTGACCATGGGCCTCGCGTTGCTTGCGCTGGCGGCGGCCGTGGTCCTTCGGCTCGGAGCGATTCCTGGCCACGCCTGGGTTGCCAGGTTCGCGGAGGCGATGCCCGCATCGGCAGTTCCGCCATTGCTTGGCTGGGGCGCGGCCGCCTTTGCCCTCGTCGCCCTCGGCTGGATCGACGTGACGCTGGCGCCGCTGGCCGCTCCGCTCAACGTGGAGCGATCCATCATCACGGTGGTCGCTGTCGCGGGCATCGTGCTCGGCGGCCTGGCGGCGATCCTCCACGAGGACATCGAACATGTCCTCGCCTATGCGATCGTCCAGGACGCCGGCGTTGCGCTGCTCGCCTTCGCAACGTCAGGCGCCACGGCTGCGTCCGCGGGCCGGGACTGGATCCTCGCCGCCGTCGCGGTCAAAGCCGGACTGGCCGCCTGGGTCCACGTGACGCGGGTGACGTTCGGAACCAATCGGCGTCTTGAGTTGCGTGGCTGGGCTCGACGCGCCCCGTTGCTCGGTATTGCATTCGGGCTCGTGATCATCGGCGCGATCGGGATGCCGACGTTCGCCGGATTTGAGGCACGGGCGACCTTGATCCGCCTCGCCCTGCCAGGGCCGGTCGGGACCCTCGTCCTGCTGGCGGCCCTCGCCCCGATCATCTTCCTCGGCCGGCTCTTCGTCGATGGCCTCGGGGCCGGGGCAAGGCCCGTCCTTGAGGCAACCGGGGTCGTTCCGGATCTTGACCTCGGACGGAGTGTTGCCTGGGCGGGCGACAGGACGCCGCGCCGGATCGTGCCCGCCGTGATCAGGACCAACCGACTTCCGCTCGCTGCCGCGACAGCGATCCTGGCCGCCGTCGTCGGCCTGTCGGTGTCGATTGGTGGTCTCGGATCAACGACGGTGACCGATGTCCCGCTCGGCGGCGATGGCGGCGCGAACGCCCCGTCGATCCCGGTGAGTCCCTGAAGGACGATCGGCTCAGTCGTCCGGGGCAATGACCCAGCGGTCAACCTCGCGAGCGTAAGCCTGGAGTTCACTCGCGTCGAACCACAGGGCAATCTCGGCCGCGGCCGTCTCGGCACTGTCCGACGCATGCACCAGATTCTGGGCTGTTTCCAGCGCGAAGTCGCCGCGGATCGTTCCCGGCGCGGCTTCATTCGGACGCGTGGCACCGTTCATCGCCCGGACGACCCCGATTGCGTTCGGGCCCTCGAGCACGACCGCGAGTACGGGACTGCTCGTGATGAAGTCGACGAGCCCGCGGAAGAACGGCCGCTCGGCATGAACGGCGTAATGGCGCTCCGCCCGTTCCCGCGTCACCGACAGGAGTTTGACGCCAACCAGGCGCAGGCCACGCTCCTCGTAGCGCGCGAGGATCCGCCCTGCGAGGAGGCGCTGGACGCCATCGGGCTTGACGAGGACGAGTGTTTGTTCGATCACAGATGCGTTCCCATGTGCTTCAAAGGACTGTTTGAGCGTGCCGAACGATAGCAGGACAAGAGCTGATGCCCGGCAGGCGAGACTGTCATGACGCCGCTGCTCACCCGCCTGGCGGGGTTCGGGACCGGCAGGAATCAGCCGGGTCTGCGCCCTTGGGCTCCGAGGGCCGCCGCTGCGGCCGCATAGGCCGCTTCGGCTTCGAGCAGGCGCCCGAGGCTCCTGAGGGCGTCGCCGCGCACGAGCAGCGCGCCCGGTTCCCCGCGGCGCGCCACGAGCTCCACGACATCGGGCGCGACCGATGGATGCCAGCGCAGGGCGAGGGCGAGTCGATCGAATGCGAGGCCCATCCGTTCCGGCTCGCTACTGCGCATGTCTGCTCTCGCCTCGCGCAGAAGGCTCTCGCCGTCCGGGAACGCGGTCATCTGCCCGGACTCCGAGCGAACCTTCGATGCCGGTTCTCCAGCGTTGCCTGGCGTTTCGGCCGTCGCTGCGGGACGGGAACTGGCGGCGCGACCCCGTCGTGACTTGACCGGCCCTTCAACCGGTGGCGCGTCCACGGATTCGGCCGCACCGACCGAGGGCCAGTTGGCCCGGCGCGGCATGCCCGCGTACAAGGCGCTCAGCGATGCCTCGGTGAGAGACACGAGGGCCGTGACGTGCTTTTCGGCCTCGTCGGGACGCCCGTCCACCGCTGCCCATTCCGCGAGGATCACGAGCGCCACCGGCTCGAGGCCGCCCGCTGCCTGGTGATCTGCCGCGGCCACTGCGGCTGCCTCGAGGTCTCCGCCGCGCCAGCGGGTTTCGGCCAGGTCCGCGAGCCCGGCCGTGCTGATGCTGCCGACGGCAACCAGCGCTTCCAATTCAGCGCGGGCAAGCTGCAGGGACCCGACGCGCAGGTGAATTCGGGCAAGCTGCTCGGGTTCGATCGAGACGACGGCTGGGCCCCGCGACTCGGTCATGCCGGCATCCTCAGGCGTGGTTCGAGCCCTCGCAGATGGCGAGCCGGCGCCACGACCGCCATCCGGAGTTGCTCTCCCCTGAACAGGTCGGCAGCGAGCCGATGGATATCGACGGCGGTCACGCGATTGAGCGCCTCGAGCGCCTCGTCGAGCGTCAGGACACGATCGTGGAGCGCTTCCTGGCCACCGACCCACGAGGCGAGATGGCGCGTCTCGTCCATGCGCAGTTCGAGGCCGCCCGCGAGATAGGCCTTGGTTTTGGCCAGTTCCGGGGCCGGTACGGGCGTGTCGCGCATCCGTGCGAGTTCGACGAGGATCGCCTCGATCGCGGCAGGCAGCCGCGCCGGATCGACCCCGGCGCTGACCTCGAGCGAGCCCGAGTCCGCATATTCCACGAGTCCCGAACTCACGTCGTAGGCAAGGCCGTCGCGATCCACGAGTGAAAGGTACAGCCGACTGCTCATCCCATCGCCGAGCACCGCGTTGAGGACCGACAGGGTCCACGCATCGGGGTGATCCCGCCGGAGGGCGGGCATGCCGATGGTGAGTTGTGCCTGGGTCGTCGAACGTCGGCCCACCAGCACACGCTCCCCCGCCGGCAGCTCTGGCGCAGGGGTCGCTGGCGCGGGACCGCCTGCCCCGCGTCGGAAGGCTCCATCGATGAGGGCGACCGCGTCATCGTGGCTGATGTCCCCCGCCAGCGCGATGACCGTATTGGCTGGCCGATACCCGGATTCCCAGAACTCGCGGATGCGCTTCGGCGCAAGCGACCGGATGTCGGCCTCTTCGCCGCAGATCTCGCGACCGAGCGGGCCGCGCCCGAACATCGCCTGTTGGAACAGGATCTGGCAGTACTCCGCGGGATCGTCCAGGTAGCCGCGGATCTCTTCGACGATGACGTCCCGCTCGCGATCGATGTCCGAATCGAGCAATGCGGGCCGGCAGATCAGTTCACCGACGACGTCGATGGCCCGGGCGGCTTCGCGCCTCGGAACGCGTGCCCAGTAGACGGTCGATTCGCGATCCGTCGCCGCATTGAACGACCCGCCGACCCCTTCAATGCCCTCGCTGAGTGCGCGGGTTGAAGGGTAGGCGGCGGTTCCCTTGAAGGTCAGATGCTCGAGGAAATGGGCCACGCCGATCTGGCCGGGTGCCTCGATCCGGGATCCGGCAAGGACGTAGGCGGCAACCGAGATCGAGCGCGAACCCGGCAGTCCGGCCGTGATCACGCGCGGCCCGTCGGCCAGGGTTGTCCGTTCGAACATCCGCTCGATGGTACCCGCTCAGCGCGGCACCGGGATTTCGGTGGACGGGCCGGGATCGGCCGGGAATCAAACGGTCGGCGTCCGTGAGACGCCGACCGTCGAACGGCTGTGAGTGACCCCTACTTGGGCAGGAACTGCGGGATCCAACCCTGGAGGAAGAAGATGAGGAACCCGATCGACACGACCCACATGAGCGGGTGGATGTCGCCGAGTTTGCCGCGAGCAACCTTGATCAGGACCCAGCTGATGAAGCCGGCCCCGATGCCGACGGTGATGTCGTAGGTAAGCGGCATGAGGATCATGGTCAGAAGGGCCGGGAGGCCCTCGTCGAGATCCGCGACGTCGATGTCCTTGACCTGCGTGAACATCAGGTAACCAACGAGAACGAGGGCCGGCGCCGTGGCCTGACTCGGGATGATCCCAGCCAGCGGGGCGAGGGCGATTGCGAGCAGGAATAGGACGCCGGTAACGACCGACGCGAAGCCCGTGCGGGCACCATCGGCAACGCCGGCGGCGCTCTCGATGTACGTCGTGTTCGAGGACACGCCGGCGAGGCCGCCGACGACCGCAGCCACGCTGTCGACCATCAGGACCCGACCCACACCGGGCACGGATCCGTCGGCTTCAGCCAGGCCCGCCTCGGCAGCGACGCCGGTGACGGTACCCATCGTGTCAAAGAAGTCGGTCAACATGATCGCGAAGATGATCAGGATCGCCGTCAACGGACCGAGGACCGTGAAGACGTTCCCGAGATCGAACGACCCGAGCGTCGAGAAGTTCGGCGACCAGGTCAGGGTGTTCGGGATCGAGGTGACGCCGGCCACGAGGGCGACGACGGTCGTCGCAAAGATCGAGATCACCAGCGCGGCGCGGATCTTCATGACCCAAAGGATGATCGTGAGCGCGAGGCCGAACAGGAAGACGAACTGGCCAGGCTCCGTCGGGAACGACGGCGTCACGAGCGTGCCGGCGCAGACGGGCAACGGCACGAATGGCGAGCAGCCCGACTGAATGAGGCCGCCGTTGGCAAAGCCGATGAACAGGATGAACAGGCCGATACCGGCGCCGATGGCCCGCTTCAGCGCCAGGGGCACGGCGTTCATTACGGCTTCCCGGAAGCCGACGGCGACCAGGATCACGACGACGAGGCCCTCGAGGACGATCACACCCATCGCGCCCGCCGGCGAGAGACCGCGTCCGGTCAGCGAGAAGGCGACGATGGCGTTGATCCCGAGGCCCGCGGCCAGTGCGAATGGGTAGTTGCCGATCACGCCCATCGCGATGGTCATGATCCCGGCGACCAGGGCGGTACCCGCGGAGAGGGCAATCCGGCCGGGATCATCGGGCTTGAGCCCGAACCCGTCGCCGAGAATGCCCGCGTTCAGGAAGACGATGTAGACCATGACCATGAACGTGGTCAGGCCGGCTCTTGCCTCCGTCGCGAGACTCGTGCCTCGCTCAGAGAACTTGAAGTAACTCGCAATCGCATCCACGCGCCGAGGACCCTCCCTTCCCTTCCGGCGCACCGTCCCGCCAGGAGACGATCAGCGCCAACTGGGGTCCGACCGGACCCCAGGCGCCCCTTCGGCTGGCTCCGAGCTGACAGTGACTGGCCTTCCCTCGAGACCTGTCTGCCTCACCGCTTGGGAAAGTGAGACGACCGCCACCGTTCCTGGGACGCCCGCGTCGGGAGCAATGCCCCGATGGTAGCGCGCCGGGTCGCCCGTGAACGACTGAAATTGCAGCAATGTTCGGGCCGATCGGTCCGGCGCCCGCGTCAGTCGTCGGCGCTCTCCTGGCCGAGCAGCTCCATCTGGATGAAGCCGGAGGTATCGAACTCGAGTTGGTGCGGTGCAAACGGCGAGTAGCCACCCGAATCACCGATTGGCGCGAATTCCAGGACGACGCGCTCATCGTTCTGGACGAGCGCGTAGACGAGCATCTGGTCGGGTCGGGTCGAGAATTCGAGGCGCTCGAACGAGTCGACATTGAGGGTCACGGCGATCGGCGTGAAGAAACTCGAGACATCGGGCTGGTCGGTGACGATTCGCTCGACCCATCCCGTGCCGTGGGTGACCAGATCTCGACCGCGGAAGTAGCGGTAGGTCACGGTCTGCTTGAGCAATGGCCGTAGGAGATTGAGCATGTCTTCGCGAGTGGAAACGACGCCATCGTTCACGAAGAATTTCGCAGGCGGCTCGCTGACCAAGAACGGCTCCTTCCGGATGGGCACATATGCGGTCGGAACGCCGCCGATGGTACCGCACCGATCGGCGCTCGACCAGCATGATCGACTCGATGCAACGAAGGGCCCGGCGGGGCGCCCATCGAGCACAGGTATGATCGACGAATGCTGCTCGCCATCGATATCGGGAATTCCAATGTCTCGCTCGGCTGGTTCGTGGACGGTGTCCTCGTCCAGCGTCGTCGCGCGGTCACGGCCCCAGGCTCCACGAGCCGCGAACTCGAGCTCCTTCTCGACGAAACCCTCGGACGCGATGGTCTCACTCTCACCGACGTCGGTGCGATCTCGCTGGCGTCTGTGGTGCCTTCCTTGACCTCGGCGCTGGAGGAACTCGCCGCCCGACGCACTCGCCCGATCCTCGTCGCGGATGCGGCCACGATGACGATCGGGATTCGGGTCGACCGCCCGGAATCGGTCGGTGCGGACCGCCTGATCAATGCGCTTGCAACAGGGCGGCTCCACGGGACGCCGGCGGTTGTCGCCGACCTCGGGACCGCGACCACCGTCGATGCGGTCGCCGCCGACGGTGCATTTGTCGGCGGCGCCATCGCGCCCGGCCTGGACCTGGGGCTCGAGGCTCTCGCTTCGAGAACCGCGCAGCTCCCACGCATCGATCTGGTCGTACCGGATCGGGCCATCGGGCGGGACACCGTCTCGGCCATGCAGTCCGGCACGGTTTTCGGCTACCAGGCCCTCGTGAGCGGCCTGATCTCGCGAATTCGAACCGAACTCGCGGCCGATCTCGGGCTGGCCCCGGGTTCCGTGCGCACCGTCCTGACTGGCGGACTCAGTGCTGTCTCCTGGGCCTCGGCCATCGAGGAGGTCGACGTGATCGATCCGGACCTGACGCTCAAGGGCCTGGCGATCCTGTATGCCGAGGTCAACGGCACGACGGCCGGCGGAGACGTCGGGCGGTGAGCGGGCGCCTGGACGGGCGGCTCATCGCGCTCGGGGTCACGGGATCGATCGCCGCGTACAAGGCGGTCGAGCTGCTTCGCCTCCTCAACGCCGAGGGAGCCGATGTCGTCGTGCTGCTCTCGCCCTCGGCCGCGCGCTTCGTGGGTCCACTGACGTTCGCCGCCTTGTCTCGCCACGCCGTTGAGAGCGAACTGATGGAACTCCTCCACGACGGCCGGATCGGCCACATCGTGATTGCCGACAGCGCCGATGCGATCGTCGTTGCGCCGGCGACCGCCAACTGGCTGGGCTCGATGGCCGCCGGCATGGCCGGCGACGTCGTGACCGCGACCTGCCTTGCGACATCGGCCCCGGTCGTCGCCGCCCCGGCGATGGACGGCGACATGTGGAGCCATCCCGCGACGGCCGCGAACGTCGATCGCCTTCGGACCGTGTTCGGATACACCGTGGTGGAGCCGGGTTCGGGCCCGTTGGCCTCGGGCCAGTCGGGCATTGGGCGCCTGGCGGAGCTCCCACTCATCGTCGATGCGGTCGTTCGAGCCGTCGACGGTCGACCGGTCCGAGCCCCGAATCCCGCCGCACGACTGCCCCGTGTCGAGGGCACCGTCCGGGAATCGGACCTCGTCGGACGGCACGTCGTGGTCACGGCCGGCGGGACGCGGGAGCCGATCGATCCGGTCCGCTTCATCGGCAATCGATCCTCCGGGCGCATGGGCGTTGCCGTGGCCGAGGCAGCCCTGGACCGCGGGGCGCGGGTCACCCTGATCGCGGCCGCCACGAGCGTTCCGCTGCCGGACGATCGTGCGACCGTCGTCCGCGT
>JBDTOJ010000095.1:0-34365 GCA_039933295.1 Chloroflexota bacterium | reverse complement strand
CCGAGGGCGAGCGCCAGGCGGCGATCCTCCGGGCCGAGGGGTTCAGCGAGGCCCTCACCCGAATCTTCCAGGCAGCCAGTGGCATCGACCAGAAGACGATGGCACTCCAGTACCTTGAAGCGCTCAAGGCGCTGGGCGCGAGCCCGGCGACCAAGTTCGTGATCCCGACGGAATTCACCCGCCTCATCGAGCCGTTCACCGGGTACCTGTCCAAGGGCATGGGCTCCGGGGAGTCGGCCGCGAAGTAGGTCGGCTGCAGCGACCGGGCCGGAACGCCCGGCCCGGTCGCTATACTCGGGTCCGTCGGGGTCCGCCGCAGGTTACGGCGCTCCCGATTGCTTCCTGATGGGGGACTCGAGCGCCCATGACAAAGATTCTCGTCATCGATGACGACCAGAATGTGCAACGGCTGCTTCGGGTCACCCTGAAGCAGGAAGGATTTGAGGTCGTCGTCGCAGGCGATGGAGTCGAAGGGCTGCGGCTCTGGGAGGTCGAGTCCCCGGCGCTGATCCTGCTGGACGTGAACCTGCCCAAGCAGGACGGTTATCAGGTCGCCACGAAGATCCGTGAGACCGAGGGAACCGGGTCGCACATTCCGATCATCATGCTGACGGCCGAGAAGGACGTCACCCAGAAGGTCCGCGGGTTGCGTGCCGGTGCGGACGATTACCTGGTCAAGCCATTCCATCAGGCGGAGCTGCTCGCCCGCATGAAGAGCCTGCTGGCGCGGTTTGCCGCAGGTTCGGTGACCGGCCTCGGCAAGCCGCCGCTCGGCAAGGTCCTTGCGTTCTACGGCGCCAAGGGCGGCGTCGGCACCACGACGATTGCCATCAACACGGCGATCGCGCTGCATGCGGAACATCAGCGCCGGGTCGCTCTCGTCGATGGCGTCCTCCAGTTCGGGGACCATCGCGTCTTCCTGGATCTGGGAAACGATCGCAAGAGCATCTCGGACCTCGCCGCAGTCCACACCATCGATGCGGACCTGATGAAGTCCGTGCTGGTCCAACATGACTCCGGCGTCGACCTGCTCCTGGCGCCACCGAATCCCGAGGAGGGCGATCGAGTCCAGGAGAGCCAGATGGTCCAGGTGCTCGACGTGCTCCGAACCATGTACGACTACGTCGTCGTCGATGTCGAGAAGCGCCTCGGAGACCTGACCCTGTCGGTCCTCGATCATGCCGACCAGATCTACATCGTCATGACGGCCGACCTGTCGTGCCTCAAGAACGTTCGCCTCGCGCTCGAGGCACTCGCGCGAATCGGCTACGAGGGCTCGAAGGTCAAGTTGCTCCTGAACCGATCGAATGCGTTTACCGGTATCAGCGTGCAGGCCGCGGAGGGCGTGCTGAAGCGAAAGTTCGAGCACAAGGTCGCGAACGAATACCGCGTCGCGATCAGTGCCCAGAACTCCGGGGCGCCATTCAGCCACACCAAACCAGATTCGCCCCTCGGCCGCGAAATGGCTGCGCTGGCGTCCGCGATCGATGTCGTCTTCGCTCCGGCGGCCAAGAAGGCCAAGTAGCCGGAGGGCCCGCGGCGGAGCAGACCGTCCTGCTGGACCGCGACGAACCGACCGGCCGGGCAGTGATCGGCGCGTAACACCTGCATAAGCGCCGCATAAGTCCGGCTCCGTAAGGTGGGCCGGTGCTTGCAACGCTGGTCTCGGCAACCCTGCTGGGTCTCGAAGGTCGACCCATTCGGGTCGAGGTCGACGTCGCCTCCGGCCTCCCAGGATTCACGATCGTCGGCTTGGCAGACGCGGCCCTCCGTGAATCCCGCGAGCGAGTTCGCGGGGCGGTGCGCAATGCGGGATTCATCTTTCCGGCACGTCGGATCACCGTGAACCTGTCCCCGGCCGACCTGCCCAAGGCGGGTGCGTCCGTGGACCTGGCGATCGCGATCGGGATGCTGCTGGGCTCGGAGCAGTTCCGCCCCGCCCCCGGGAGGATCGCGCTCATCGGCGAGCTTGGCCTGGGAGGCGAGGTCCGCCGCGTTGCCGGCCTGCTGCCGATGCTCGCGTCGCTCGCAAGCCACGGGATCCAGCGGGTCATCGTTCCGGCGGACAGCCTGGCGGAGGCGAATCTGGTCGGATCGATCGAGTCCGTCGGCTGTCGGTCCCTCGACGAGGCGGTCGCCCAGCTCCGAGCACGCCGGGGGGCATCGCCCAGAGTGCCGGGGCGCGTCGCGCTGGCGGATGCGGCGATCGCGTCCGATCCGCTTGGTGCCGCGCTTCCGGGACCGAGGGGGGCGGCGGGTCGAACTCCCGCGCCCGTTACGCCTGACATCGCGGAAGTCCGGGGCCAGGCCGAGGCGCGACGCGCACTCGAGATCGCCCTCTCAGGGGGACACGGGATCATCTTCATCGGGCCGCCTGGCTGCGGCAAGACCCTCCTGGCCCGGACGATTCCCGGGCTCGTGCCTGCGCTCGGTGACGACGACGCCCTCGCGGCCACGATCGTTGCGTCGGCCGCGGGCGAGGGACCCATCGTCGGGCTGGTCAGGATGCCCCCCTTTCGGTCGCCGCACCATACGAGTTCGTACGCGGCGATGGTCGGCGGCGGGCCAGGCCTCGCCCCCGGCGAAGTGACCCGCGCTGACCATGGAACGCTCTTCCTCGATGAGCTTCCCGAGTTCGATCGCGACGTTCTCGAGGCGCTCCGACAGCCGATCGAGGATGGCCGCGTCACGATCGCTCGGGCCGCGCGCAGCGTGACCTTTCCCGCCTCATTCCAGCTCGTCGCGGCCATGAATCTGTGTCGGTGCGGGAATACGGGCGTCCGTCGATGCGAGTGCCCCAAGGGAGCGCCGGAACGCTACATGAACCGAGTCTCGGGCCCGCTCCGTGACCGGATCGACATCTGGGTCTGGATGCCGGGGATCTCCGCGGCGTCGATCGTGACCGGGATCGAGCCGGAGTCATCGGCCGTCGTCGCCGGTCGGATCTCCACCGCGCGGATGATCCAGATGGCGCGGCCGACGCCGGTGTTGAATGCGCGCGTGAGCGGCCACGCGCTTCGCGAGGCATGCGCGCTCGGACGCGTCGAGCGAGCCCGGGCGATCGCACTTGCGGACGGAGAGCGGATGTCCGGCCGTGGCACGGATCGTCTCCTGCGCGTGGCGCGGACAATCGCCGATCTGGAGGGCGCCGCCCGTGTCCAGGTGGCCCACCTTGAGGAGGCGGCGCGGTGGCGCGCGCCCGCGACGCGATCGCCACTGGCGATGGCAGGGTGATTCGATCGATGCCGGAGCCGTGGTGTCGGCCTGCCCACCGCGCGCGCCGATGAACCCGACCATGCCGGATGACCAGGTTGCGGCGGCCAATCGCGATGCGCTTGCCGTTCTCGTATCCGTCGATGGCGTCGGCCCGGCAACGCTCGAGTCCCTGCTCGCCGCGATGGGCAGCGCGGCCGACGTCGTGCGGGTCGCGGCCGGCACGAACGGTGCCGGGTCACTCGCCGCTGCCCTGCGGGACGCTGGGTCCGAGCACGTCCGCGTGGCCAGGCCGACCCTCGATGGCGTCGTCCAGGCGGCACGCGCCGCGGACAGCATCCTCGCCGGGATGCACTCGAGCGGCGTTCATGCTCTGGCCATTGAGGATGCCGCGTATCCGTCCCGCCTGCGCACGATCGAGCTGCCGCCACGGGTTCTGTTCGTGCGCGGCGCGGACGCCGCTCTCGATGCGGCCGATGTGATCGCTGTCGTCGGGACTCGACGACCCACGGACGTCGGCCGCCGCACGGCGTCGCGCATTGGCGCGGCCCTTGCCCGGGCCGGTGCGCTCGTGGTGAGCGGCCTCGCGCTCGGGATCGATGGTGTGGCCCACGCAGCCGCGCTCGAGGCATCGGGAACGACCGTTGCGGTGATCGGGGGCGGGCACGGACGCCTCGCACCGGTCACGCATGATCGACTGGCGGCGGCGATCGTCGATCGCGGCGGCGCTGTCATCTCGGAGCACGCGCCCGACACAAGGCCCACCCGTGGCACGTTTCCGCGCCGGAACCGGATCATCAGCGGGTTGGCCGATGCGGTGATCGTGGTCGAGGCGGGCGCACGCAGCGGAGCGTTGCTGACGGCTGCGTGGGCCCTCGAGCAGGGCCGGGAGTGCTTCCTGGTACCCGGCACGATCGAGGATCCAGAGTCAGCTGGCTGCCTCGCCTGGCTGCGCGAGTACAGCGGGTTGACGCGGATCGTCGCGGGCGTTCCGCAGCTTCTCGAAGACCTGGGCCTCGTAGCCACAGCGGGCTTCCCACCCAGGGATGAGCGAGGTGGGCATGGGGCGGACCCTGCCCACGCATCGCATCACGGGATGCGCCCGCCGGGAGGTCGCATCGGTGGTCCTTCCGTCGACGCGGTCGTGAAGGACCTTGCGGATCGCGAGGGCCGCCTCGTCCTTGCCCTCGCGGCCGGAGCATCCACGACCGACGAACTCGCGGCGATCGCCCAGATGCCGATCGGTGCCGTCCTTGCCGGCCTGACGGTTCTCGAAGGGCGAGGCTTGATCAGGGGTGCCTACGGTCGCTACGAGTTCACCATCAACGGGCCATCGATGGATGAATTCTGATCCAGTCCCGGAATTGGCGGGCTGGTGAAGGGGGCAGGATGGCCACATCGTGCTATCCTGCCGCCGGCTGCGACCGTGCAGCCGACAGCCGCACGATGCCGCCGTCCCAGCGATCGAGCCAGGAGACTGTCCGTATTGCAGAAAGTCCTCGCGACCATCCTCGCCGTCCCGATCCTGGTTCTGGTGTACGCCGGAACTGCGGTCCGACGTACGAGTCGTCGCCACGCTGTCATGGCGTTCGTTGCTCTCGGCCTGACCGGCGTGCTCATTGCCACGGCTCTTCGACCGACGCCGGCGACCGGCACACTCCCGGCCCGGGTCTCCGCGGTTGACCCGGCCGAATTCACCCCGATCGTCGAATCCGGGGCGTCGCCGTCAGCTCCGGTCCTGATCAGCTTCCCAGAGGCGATGAACACCGCGAGCGTCGAGCGCCTGGTGCGCATCGAACCCGCTACAGCGCTGACCTTCAGCTGGGACGACACGGCGACGCAACTGACGATCACGCCACGTGGCTCCTGGGCCCTGGGCACCATCCACACCGTCACGGTCGAGGCGGGGGCGCTTGACGCCACAGGTCGCCCGCTCGACCGACAAGTTCGATCGGCGTTCGTGACCCGCGAGGCCATGACGGCCACCATCGCCGCTACCGCGATGACAGCGGGCACAACGCTGGCGGCCAGTCATATCCACGTTGCGTTCAGCGGACCCGTGCGGGCGGCCTCTGTCGCCCTCGTGACCGATCCCGTGATCGCTGGCCGGATCGGCGTGGCGTCCGACTCGACCCCGGCCAGACCCGCGTTCGAATTCATCCCTGACGACCCGCTGCCCGGAGGCACGACGTTCACGATTTCGCTCGGTGCAGGCGTGCAGGATGTCGACGGCGGCACGGTGACGGCTGAGGCGGCCACGATCAAGACTGCTGCCCCACCATCCGTGGTTCGGTTTCGGCCGGCGAATGGCGCCACGGGCGTCGGATGGACCCAGAACCTGTCGGTTCGGTTCACGGAACCTATGGATCAGGCCTCGACCGAGGCGGCGTGGAGCGTGACTCAGGGCGGCGTTGCGGTCGCCGGGTCCTTCACGTGGGCCGAAGGCGACACGGTCCTTGTGTTCAACCCGACGAAGAGCCTCGGTTACAGCCAGAAGATCACCTTGGCTGTGGCCGTTGGCGCCACGTCGAAGGCAGGGTTGCCACTCGCATCGGTCCGGTCCGCGACGTTCACGACTGCGGCCCGGACGGCACCGGGGACCAAGACGACGACCGGCGGTGGCGGCGGGGCCATCGGATCGAGCACATGGTCGGCCGTCGAGGCGTATTACCTGAAGCTCATGAACTGCACGCGAACCGGCGGCATCGTGACCTCGAGCGGCTCCTGCTCGAGCCCCGGCGGACGCAATGTGGCTGCCCTGTGGCAGGACGCGGGCATCACGACCAAGGTCTCGCGGCCATACGCCAAGAAGCTCGCCGTGAACAATCTCTGCACGCATTTCTCGGGCGGCACGCCCGGCGATCGTCTCAAGGCCCAGGGCTTCACGAGCTACGTATGGGCGGAGAACCTGGGTTGCCGGAGCGGCGATCCGTATGCGGCTGTCCTCGGCTCGCACCTCTTCTTCCAGAGTGAGGCGTCCTACAGCGGTGGCCACTACGTGAACCTGATGAACGCCAAATACGATCGGGTCGGGATCGGGGTCTGGGTATCGGGCGGTCGCGTCCGTCTCGTCATCGACTTCTATCACCCGCTCTGACCGACGACGATGATCCGGAACGCCATCGTCCATCTGTTCAACGATCAACCCATCATGGTTGACCTGTTCGCGCTGCCCGAGGCGAGCGATGCAGGCCTGTTGTGCACGAATCTCCGCTCGATCGATGGACGCAAACCGGTCTTCATCGAGCGGAGCGACTCGCGGTTCATCTTTCCGTATCAGCACATTCGGTTCGTCGAGGTCGTGAACGAGGACGAAGTGGCGGCAGGTCCCGGTTCGGTGCCGGTGGAGTCGCCGATTGCGGCGCCGGATCCGATCGAGGAGGACCTCGAAATCGACGAGGATTTCCTGCGCCGAGTCCGCGAGGCATAGGCCGGCGAACGAGCCGGTCAGCCGACGAATAACGGCTGGACAGCGACCTGTGGCTATACTCCCGGCGATGCCGAAGCACCTGGTGATCGTGGAATCGCCCGCCAAGGCGCGAACGATCGAGCGCTACCTTGGCGACGATTACCGCGTCCTGGCGTCCTATGGCCATGTCCGCGACCTCCCCGAAAACCCCGGAAAAGGGAAGTTCGGCGTGGACGTCGACCACGGCTTCGTGCCCGAGTATGTGATCGCCGAAGATCGGCGTAAGCATGTCGATGCCATCCAGAAGGCTGCCCGAACGTCGGATTGGGTCTGGCTTGCCACGGACCTGGACCGCGAGGGCGAGGCGATTGCCTGGCATGTCGCGGAGGCGGCCGGCGTTCCCGCATCCAAGACCCGTCGCGTCACGTTTTCCGAGATCACCAAGCCGGCGATCGAGGCGGCGTTCGCGAATCCCCGCGAGATTGATACGGACCTCGTCGATGCACAGCAGGCGCGCAGGATTGTCGATCGGCTCGTCGGCTACACGCTGAGCCCGCTCATCTCGCGCAAGGTCCGCGGCGGCCTGTCGGCGGGTCGCGTTCAATCCGTTGCGGTGCGCCTCGTCGTCGAGCGCGAGCGCGAGATCGTCGCGTTCACCGCCCGCGAGTACTGGACCTTGCGAGCGGCGTTGAACAGCGCCGCGGGAGAATCGTTCGAGGCCGAACTGATTCGCATTGACGGCGCGCCGATCGACATTGCCGATGAAGAAACGGCCGAGCGGCACGTCGCCGGCCTCCGAGGTCGCACGCTGACCGTCGCCAGCATCGGCACCCGGAAGCAGCAGCGCAGTCCCTCCCCGCCGTTCACCACATCGACACTCCAGCAGGAGGCGAGTCGCAAGCTCGGATTCAGCCCCAAGCGGACGATGTCCGTCGCCCAGCGCCTGTACGAGGGCGCCGACACGCCGGACGGTCACGTTGGCCTCATCACCTATATGCGAACCGATTCGACGGCGATCGCCGGCATTGCGATGGGCGAGGCCCGCGACGTCATCGGGGCACGCTACGGCACCGAGTACACGATGCCGAAGGGCCGCGTGTACAAGACGAAGGCCAAGGGCGCCCAGGAGGCCCACGAATCCATTCGCCCGACGAGTTTCGCGAGGGATCCCGATTCGCTCGCGGGAACGCTCAAGTCCGACGAGCTGCGCCTGTATCGATTGATCTGGCAGCGCGCCCTGGCTTCGCAGATGACCGCCAAGTCGCTCGAGACGACGACCGCAGAGCTGGCCGACGGTCCCTACCTTCTCCGTGCGAGCGCCACCCGGACGCTGTTCGACGGCTTTGCGAGGGTCTACACCGAAGGCCGTGACGACGATGCCGAGGAAGAGCGCGAGACGCGCCTCCCCGCGCTGGCCGATGGCGACAGGGTCGCGGTCACGGACGTCGAACCGACGCAGCACTTCACCGAACCCCCGCCACGCTTCACCGAGGCGTCACTCGTGAAAGCGCTCGAGGAGCACGGCATCGGCCGACCGTCAACATACGCGGCCACGCTGTCGACGATCGTCGATCGTGGGTACGTCCGGATTGAGGAACGCCGGCTACGTCCCGAGGAAATCGGCGAAATCGTGACCGACTACCTCGTCGAGCACTTCGGCGACTACGTCGATCTCTCGTTCACCGCAAAGATGGAAGCGGATCTCGATGACGTGGCGCGCGGAGAGCGCGCCTGGGTACCGCTGCTGGATGCGTTCTTCACGCCGCTCCGCGCCCTCATCGACGAGAAGCGCAAGACGACCAAGCGCGAGGTCGTCGAAACGGACGAAGTCTGTTCCGAAGGCCACCCGATGGTGATCCGACTGGGCCGCAACGGGAAGTTCCTGGCCTGTTCGCTCTTTCCGGAGCACAAGGAGTCCCGGCCCCTGCCGGGCGACGAGCAACCCGCCCTTCCGGGGACCGGCGAGCCGTGTCCGAAGTGTGGTGAAGGCGTGCTGGCCTCGAAGCGTGGCCGTTTCGGTCCGTTCGTCGGCTGCTCTCGGTATCCGGACTGCGACTTCATCCAGCGGGATGGCCCGCCACCACCGGACCAGCTGCCGTTCGAGGTCAAGTGTCCCAAGAATGGCGATGGTCGACTGACGGCGCGTCGCGCGAGGAAGTCCGGAAACGTCTTCTGGGGGTGCTCCGCCTACCCGCGCTGCGATTACACGACCAACCACGAGCCGCTCGGGGCTGTCCACGACGCAGACGAAGGCCCGGTTGCCCGCCGCGAGGACGGTGCGATCTGCCTGAGCTGCGGTGCGGCCATCGACATGCCGGCCGAAGGAACCGCGCTCGAAGGCCTGCGTCTTGCCGGTGGTCCGCCGGATCCGGCAGCGATCGCCCCACGGGCACCCCGAGCTGGCGGGGCGCGCGGCGGATCACGCGCTGGGGCGCGTGGTGGCGCACGGGCAGGTGCCCGCACGGCCGGGCGTGGTTCGCGGACATCGAAGACCGGGACCGGGGCTTCCGGGAAGGCACCGACGCGGCGTGCCGGCAAGGGATCCGGCGGCGGCAGCGACGAAGCGTGACCGCGACGGCGGAATGGCCAGCCGCGCTGGACCGGTTCCTCCGCACGCTCGCGGCGCGCGACACATCTGAGCACACCCAGCGCGCATACCGGACCGCGGTTGGCACGTACCTCGCCTGGCTGACCGAACGCGGCGTGGACTGGCGTACGCCGGCTCGGAGCGATCTCCGGGCATATCTGGCCCGCTTGACCACGATCAACGCCCGTTCGTCTGTTGCGCAGCGGCTGGCCGCCATCCGGGCCTTCCATCGTTTCGCGGCTCGTGACGGCATGGCGCCCGGCGACCCGTGGGGCGCGATCGCCACGCCACGTCTTCCGCGTCGGCTGCCTCGCGTCCTCGAGATCGACCAGGTCGAGCGGCTCATGGCGGCGATCGACGCGGAACTGACCGAGGCCGAGCACGGCGGTACCGCCGTCGCGGTCGCGTTGGCGTTGCGCGACCGCGCCGTGATCGAGACGGCCTACGCCGCCGGCCTCCGGATCAGCGAGATCGCGGCCGCCGATCTGGGCTCGCTCGACCTCCGCCGCGGCGAGGTCCGTGTGATCGGCAAGGGCCGGAAAGAGCGGATCGGACTGCTCGGTGGGCCGGCACGTGCCGCGCTGGCGGCGTTCCTCGATGAAGGTCGGGGTGTCCTACTCGCACAGCGAACCGGTCCTGGGCAGGACCCGGCCGAGATCTTCCTCAATCATCGGGGGGAGGCGATTGGCGTCCGTGGCCTCCGCATGCGGATCGATCGCCTGTGTCAGCTCGCGGGCCTGCCGGCCGGGGTGTCACCGCATACGTTGCGGCACTCCTTCGCCACGCATCTGCTTGACGGCGGGGCCGATCTGCGGGTCGTCCAGGAACTCCTCGGGCACGAGAGTCTTGCCACGACCCAGATCTACACACACGTCTCGCCGGCCCGATTGCGATCGGCGTATCGCGCAGCGCATCCACGAGCCCTTGCCCGAGCCGCGAGCGAGGACGTTCGAACGTGACCGACCTGACCGACGCGGCCGACATGACCGACTCGACCAGCGGGCCTGGTGCCGGCGGGGGCACTGGCCTGGTTCGGGCCGGACTGATCCTCTCGGGCGCATTCCTGATTTCGCGCCTGCTCGGCTACGTCAGGACCGTCGTGCTTGGCACAACCTTCGGGGCGGGCAAGGAGCTTGATGACTTCTTCGTGGCCTTTGGTCTGCCGGACCTGATCTACCAGATCGTCGCCGCCGGTGCCATGGGCTCGGCCCTCATTCCCGTCCTGTCCGGCCTGTTCGCGTCGGGCGATCGGGCCCGTGCCTGGCGGGTCGTCGGCACGGTCATGAACCTGCTCCTGATTGCCCTCACCGCCCTGGCGATCGGAGCCTTCATTGCAGCGCCGGTCCTCGTCCGTGTGCTCGCCCAAGGGTTCGACGAAGCCGATCTCGCTCGCACAACCGACCTGACCCGGGTCATGCTGATCGCTCCGATTCTGCTCGCGCTCGGCGCGGTTGCGACCAGCAGCCTGAACGCCGAGGGCCGATTCACCGCCGCGGCCTTCGCACCGATCATCTACAACCTCGGGATCATCGGCGGGGCCGTGCTCCTCGGGCCGTCGATGGGCGTTGCCGGGCTGGCGGTCGGCGTCGTGATCGGTGCCGCGGGGCATATAGCAATCCAGATTCCGACGCTCCTCGGGCTGGGATTCCGACCAAGTTTCGCCATCGACCTCAAGGACGAGGCCGCGCGGCGCGTCCTGACGCTGCTCGGCCCCCGCGCGATCGGGCTCGGTGCCTCGCAGATCACCTTCATCGTGATGCGCGCGCTGGCCTCGTCCCAGGGCGACGGTGCCGTGTCGGCATACTCTATTGCGTTCGCCGTTCTGCAGATTCCGATCGGCGTCATCGGCGTCCCGCTGGGCATCGTCATCTTCCCATCCATCTCGAGAGAACATGCGCTCGGTGCCGTCGATTCGTTCGTCGGCCTCGTGACCCGGTCGGTCCGCCTGCTGGTCTTTGCCATGGTTCCGATCGCGGCCCTGGGTATCGCGCTCCGTGGTCCGATCGTCGAGCTCCTGTTCGGCTACGGCAAGTTCGATACCGCCGACATCGACCGGACTGCCTCGACGCTGGCCGCCTTCCTGATCGGACTGCCGGCACATGCGAGCATCGCCGTCCTGGCGCGGGCCTTCTACGCCCGGCAGGACACCCGGACTCCTGTCCTCGCCGCGGTTATCGCGGTTGTTATCAACGTGGCCCTTGGCATCGCCTTCGCTGGTCCATTCGGGCTGCCCGGTCTCGCGGCGGCCATCGCGATCGCGGCCTGGATCGAGGCCGCGTTCCTGCTGATCGTCCTCGGCCGTCGTGTCCCGACGTTCGAACGACTGGCGATCCTGCGCGTCCTGACCGAAGCGACCCTGGCGGCCGTCGCTGCGGGGCTGGTGGCAACCGGAGCCGCGATTGTCCTGGACGGACTGCTGGCGCCCGGCTCGAGCAAGGTGGCGATCCTTGTCGGCACCTTCATCGCCACCCTCGCCGGCGGGGCTGCCTACATCGGGATCGCGCTGGTGTTGCGGATCCCCGAACTGCCGTCTATCGTCGGTCTCGTGACCGACCAGATCCGGCGCCGACGCCGGTCGTGAGCGTCGCGCCCAAGCCTCCGGATACCGGTACGTGGGATGCGTTCGTCCAGGCGTCGGACCCAGGCTCCTACCTCCAGTTGTCCGCGTGGGCCGAGGTCAAGCGGGCCAACGGCTGGGACGCCACGCGAGTGATGGCGCAGGCACCACTCGGTCGGATCGGAGCCCAGGTCCTCCTCCGTCGCCCGGGGCCGCTCCCGTGGGCGTTCGCCTACGCGCCTCGCGGCCCGGTCACGGCTGCGTGGCGTCCGGACGCCATCGAGCCGTTCACCCGGGCAGTGCGGGAAGATCTCCGGCGCTCCGGACGTGTGTCGCATGTACGGATCGATCCGGAGATCGAGGCCGACGGACCGCTCGATCCCAATGGCGATCTGCGCGATGCCCTGCGTGCTGCGGGCTGGCGCCCTGCTCCGGCCATCCAGCCTGCGTCGACGCGCCTGATCGACCTCACGACCGACGAAGCGTCCCTGTGGGGTGGCCTCCGGAAGAAGTGGCGTCAATACGTCAATCGCGCCCGATCCGGAGGCGTGACGATCGAGGAGGCCGGCGGCGAGGGCCTTGGCACCTTCTACGCGATCTATCAGGAAACGGCCCGACGTGCGGGCTTCCTGATCCGGACCGAGGCGGCGTATCGCGATGTCTGGAATGCCTACCGTGCGTCCGGGCTGGCCCGCCTGATGATTGCCCGCCTGCCGGACGGAACACCCGCAGCGGCGCTGTTCCTCGTTCGGAGTGGCACGCGTGTCGTCGAGCCGTATGGGGGCATGACGGAAGCCGGCGCAGAATCCCGTGCCAATTACCTCCTGAAATGGGAGGCAATCCGGTCATCCCGGGATGACGGCGCCACGACCTACGACCTGTGGGGCCTCGCTCATCCGGGAATCGCCCATTTCAAGGCCGGCTTCGGCGGCCGCGAGGTCGGGTACATCGGCGCCTGGGACCTCGTCCTCGATCCCGTCGGGCGGACCGTGTTCAGCATCGCCCAGCGCGGCCGGGTCTGGGTTGCGCGACGACGATCCGGCCTCGGAGCGGGAACGGCCGCGGCCCCCGGAACGGGTGGTGACGCGGGCGCCGACGCATGATGGATGTGCGTATCGCGGGGCCTCGCGAACTCGAGGCGTGGGACGATCTGACCGTCCACCCGGGTGGCGGCCATGTGCTCCAGTCGATGGCCTGGGCCAGGCACCGCGCGGCGTCCGGCTGGCGCCCGCATCACCTCGTTCTCGGTGACGGCTCGGCCGTTCTCGCCCTCGAACGGCGCTGGCCACTGATCGGTGGCGGGAGTGCCTACCTGCCACGAGGCCCGGTCCCGGCCGGCAGCGCCGCAGTCATGGTCGCGCGCCTCGATGCGGTCACCTCCTGGCTGCGATCGGCCGGCATTGACGTGGTCGCGTCCGACGCCGAGATCCCGGCCGCCTCGGGCTACGGCGAACTCGTGCGAACGATCGGGTTTCATCCGATCGAGGAGATCCAGCCTTCTCGTCACCGCTACAGCCTGCCCCTGGGGCATGGAGCGGATGAGGCCGCCGTGTTTTCCGGGATCTCCAAGTCGACCCGGCAACGAATCCGGGCCGCCGAGCGGGATGAGATGTCGGTCGTGCGGCACGATATCCTCGACGGTGCTGGAACCGGGGAGCCCGGCGACGGCTTCCGCGCACCCTCGGAGCCCACGGCGACGGCCCTGAACCGCTTCTACGACCTGCTGCTCGCGACCGGGGAACGACGCGACTTCGGTTTCGGGCCGCGAGCCGGGTTCACCAGTTGGTGGAGCGCGGCGCACGACGCGGGCCACCTGATCCTGCTCGAGGCACGAACCGTCGATGACGTGCCGATCGCCGGCCTGATCATGTATCGGCATGGCGGGCGATTGAGCACGGTCCACTCCGCCGATGACGCGACGACCCGATCCGCCCATCCCGGTGCGCTGCACCTGCTTCGGTGGCGCGCACTGCAACTGGCGGTTCGGGAGGGCTGCGCGGAGCTCGATCTCGGCGGCGTGGACCTGCCCGGCGCGCGTCATGAGCCGGTGGCTGGAGACCGGATGTCCGGCCTCGCGGAGCACAAGCGTGCCTTTGGCGCCACGTGGCTTGCGCTGGTTGGAGCCCAGGAACGCGTGCTGGGAGCGCGCCGCAACGCCGTTGGTCGCGTGGCAACCCGCTTCGCCCGGATGGTCCGTCGATGACCGACGGCGGGCACGCCGCGCGCGACCGGCGCGCCAATTCGATTGCCACCATGCTCGACGGCGCACGCCCGCGCGTCGATCGGCAGCTCGAGGGCCTCGCGGAGCGACTCATGACGCGCGACCTGGGCGCTCATATCGTCGGGCAGCTCGCGGGCGTCGAGGTCACCGGCGTGACGGCCGATTCGGAAGCCACCGGTGCGGGCTCCGTGTTCGTGGCCATTCCGGGGGCACGAGCCGATGGGCACGCATTCGTACCGGCCGCAGTGCGCGCGGGCGCTGCTGCCGTCGTGGTTGAGCGTCTGCTCCCCGGCATCGGCGTGCCGCAACTCGTGGTCAACTCCTCCCGCCGAGCGCTCGCGGAAACCGCCGCATGGTGGTTCGACGATCCGTCGCGTGAGCTCGCGGTCATCGGGATCACCGGCACGGATGGCAAGACGACCACGAGCCTGCTGGCTGCAGCCGCGCTCGAGGGTGCGGGGATCCCGGCCGGATTGATCGGGACCGTCGCGACCCAGGTCGGCGGCATCCGCGAGATGAACGTCGATCACAGCACAACGCCGGAAGCCCCGCTCCTCCAGCGCTCGCTCCGTGCAATGGTTGACGCCGGCGACCGGGTCGCGATCCTCGAGACCACATCCCACGGGCTGGCGATGGAACGCGTGGCCGCCATCGACTACGACGTGGCAATCCTGACGAACCTGACCCACGAGCATCTCGAGCTACATGGCTCCTTCGAGGCATATCGAGCGGCCAAGGTGTCCCTGTTCGAGCGGCTCGCGCTGACTCCGGCTCACCCGGCCAAGACCCTGTTCGCCTGGCCGAGGACGGGGATCGTCAATCTCGACGATCCGTCGGCGTCCGCCTTCGTCGAGGCGACGCGTGCGGCCGATGCCCGACTGCTGACCTACGGTGCAAATCCGGGGGCGGACGTCCGGCTGACGGATGTGGTCGATGCGTCGGACGGCATGCATGTCGCCTACGAGCGCGAGGGCCACGGCTCCGTCATCCGGTTGCGTCTCACTGGCCACTTCAACGCCTACAACGCGCTTGCGGTCGTCGCCCTCGGCCATGCCATGACGCTCGACCCCGAGGCCGTCAGAACGGGCCTGGAGGGCCTCGTGAACGTGCCGGGACGGATGGAACGCGTCGATCTCGGTCAGCCGTTCACTGTGATCGTGGACTACGCCCACAGCCCGGCGTCCCTCGGCCTCGTCCTCGATGAACTCGGGCCAATTGCGGCCGCGCGCGGCGGTGGGCTCATCGCCGTGTTCGGTTCGGCGGGGGAGCGTGACCGCGACAAGCGCCCGATGATGGGACGGATCGCTGCGGAGCGATGCCGGATCGTCATCGTCACTGACGAGGATCCCCGTGGAGAGGATCGCCTCCAGATTCTCACCGAGATCGCCGGCGGCGCCCGGAAAGCCGCGACACAGCCCGAGGCGATCCTCGAGATCGCGGACCGGTCCGAGGCCATCCACGAGGCCTTCGCGCGGGCACGAACCGGCGACATCGTCGTCCTGGCCGGCAAGGGCCACGAGACCACGATCGAATACGCCGATCACCAGGTCGCGTGGAACGAACGATCCGTGGCGGAGCGGGCGCTCGAGGAGCTCGGCTTCCGTTCCTGAGCCCGGGGTAGACTTCGCGAGCGATGGTCACCTCAGGAACACCCACCAACGCGCCGACCGAGGATCCCGATCCGATTCGCGCGCGCCGCCCCTCGGCGCGTGCCCTGACGCGCGCGAAGGCCGGTGCCGGCACGTCCTCGATCGAGGCACAGACCTCGAGCCTCCTCGCGGCGACGCGAGCCCACAACCCGACGGCCGACCTCTCGGGCATCGAGCGGGCCGTGGCGATGGCCATTGAGGCCCACGGCAGTCAGACGCGTGCCTCCGGTGAGCCCTACGTTACCCACCCGATCGCCGCCGCCGAGATCCTCGCGGAACTCGGGGTGGATCCCAAGGCAATCGAAGCGGCGGTCCTGCACGACGTGCCTGAGGACACCGAGTACGAGCTCGCCGACATCGAGGAGCGGTTCGGGCAGGAAGTGGCGCACCTCGTCGACGGGGTGACCAAGCTCGGCAAGTTCAGCACCCTCAGCCACGAGCAGCAGCAAGCTGAGAACATTCGAAAGATGTTCCTGGCCATGGCCGAGGACATCCGGGTCGTCCTCATCAAGCTCGCCGACCGGCTCCACAACATGCGGACGCTCGCCGCACTTCCGCCCGACAAGCAGATCCGCATCGCGAAGCAGACGCTCGAGATCTACGCCCCGCTGGCTGAGCGCCTGGGGATCTGGCAGGTCAAGTGGGAGCTCGAGGACCTCGCCTTCAAGGTCCTCGAACCGGAGCGCTTTCGCGAGTTGGCCAAGCTCCTCGATACGCGGCGCAAGGGCCGCGAAGGCTATATCGAGCGGGCAATCGCCGAATTGGAGCCACGGCTCAAGGAAGCCGGGATCATGGTCGATCTCCAGGGTCGCCCGAAGCACATCTACAGCATCTGGAAAAAGATGCAGCGCAAGAACGCCGAGTTCGGCGAGATCTACGACGTCTATGCGATCCGTATCCTGGTCGATGACCTCCGGGACTGCTACGCGGCGCTCGGCATCGTCCATGCACTGTGGCGCCCGATCCCGGGCCAGTTCGACGATTACATCGCGGTACCCAAGAACAACCTTTACCAGTCACTGCACACGGCCGTCATCGCGCTGGACGGCAAGCCGCTCGAGATCCAGATCCGGACGCAGGCGATGCACCAGGTGTCGGAGGTCGGGATCGCCGCGCACTGGCGGTACAAGGAAGGCTCGAAGTCGGATCGCGACTACGACGCCAAGCTCGCCTGGCTCCGCCAGCTCATGGACTGGCAGCGCGATGTCAGCGATGCGACCGAATTCGTCGAGGGCATCAAGCTCGATATCTTCCAGGATCAAGTTTTCGTGTTCACGCCCAAGGGCGAGATCAAGGACCTGCCTGCAGGTGCCACGCCGCTCGACTTCGCCTACCGCATCCACACCGATGTCGGCCATCGAACGATCGGCTCGAAGGTCAACAACCGGCTCGTTCCGCTCGACTATCGCCTCAAGAACGGTGACATCGTCGAGATCGTCACCACGAAGGCCGAGCACGGCCCGTCGCGGGACTGGCTCAATCTCGTCCGCACGAGCCATGCCCGCGAGAAGATTCGGCAATGGTTCAAGCGTCAGGAGCGGGACGAGAACATCGTCCATGGGCGCGAATCGCTGGAGCGCGAACTGCGGCGCCTCGCTCGAACGTCGCTCGCGGCCGTCGGCCAGGACCGCCTGGCCGAGGTTGCGCGGCAGCTGAACCACGATCAGGTTGACGACTTCCTGGCGGCCATCGGCTATGGCGCCATCAGCGCCCAATCGGTCGTCACACGCCTGGGTGTCGTTGACGATGCCCAGCTCCAGCTTCCGTCGGTCGCGCCGCCGGTTGCTCCGGCCAAGGCGGGTGGCGTCCGCGTCAAGGGGGTGGGGGACCTGCTGGTCCGATTCGCCCGCTGCTGTCACCCGATCCCGGGCGATCCGATCCAGGGGTTCATCACCCGCGGCAAGGGCGTGACGGTCCATCTCCGCTCGTGCCCGACGGTCATCAACGAACGTGAGGTGACCCGGCTCATCGAGGTCGAGTGGGAAGCTGTCCCAGCGCAGACCTACCCGATCGCGGTCCGCGTGGAGGCCTACGACCGAACCGGCCTGCTCAGCGACATCACCCAGGTCGTCGCCGAGAACAAGGTCAACATCCTGGCCGCGTCCGTCGCGGTCGGCCCGGATCACGTCGCGATCGTGCGAGCCACGCTCCAGGTTGCCTCCGTGAGTCAGCTCTCCCGGGTCATGGGACGCCTCGAGCAGCTCAAGGACGTCCTCAGCGTTTCGCGGGACGTCGGCTAGGCAATGCCCACCTTTCGCGCCCCTCGAGGCACGCGGGACCTGCTGCCAGACGATGCTGCCCGGTTCCTGGAATTTGGCCGGGTGGCCCGAGACCTGACGGACCGCTACGGGTATCAGCCCATCGAGACACCGCTCTTCGAGCAGGCCGCGGTCTTCGAACGTGGCATCGGCGAGGTGACCGACGTCGTCGAGAAGGAACTCTTCCGGATCACTCCGCGGACGGACGAGGCCGAAGCGTGGGCTCTCCGTCCGGAGCCGACCGCCGGGATCGCCCGAGCCTACGTGCAGCACGGACTGAAGACCTGGCCGCAGCCCGTCCGCCTCACGACGATCGGCCCGATGTTCCGCTACGACCGCCCGCAGGCCGGTCGTTATCGGCAGTTCTGGCAGTTCGATGTCGAGGCGATCGGCGACCCCGGTCCGGCCATCGACGCTGAGATCATCGAGCTGGGCGCCCGGTTCTACGCCGCGGTTGGCGTCACCGGCATCGAGGTCCTGGTCAACTCGATCGGGGACGGGGCATGCAGACCGTCCTACCTAGAGGCCCTGGGTGCGTACTACACGGGCGTCGCCGGCGACCTGCCGTTGGCGGAACGGGAGCGGCTTGACCGGAATGCACTGCGTCTGCTCGATTCGAAGGACCCGGCCATGGTGCCGATCAACGCAGCGGCGCCGCGGATCACGGACCACCTGTGCGATGCCTGCGCCGTGCATTTCTCCGCGGTACGCGCCCACCTCGATGCGCTCGGCGTCACGTACCGGGTGGATCCGGGCCTCGTGCGCGGCCTCGACTACTACACGCGGACTGCCTTCGAGTTCTACGTTGCCGGCCGCGGGGGACAGCAGCAGGCGCTCGGGGGCGGTGGCCGCTATGACGGCCTCATTCAGCTGCTGGGCGGGCAGCCAACGCCGGGGATCGGGTTCGGTCTCGGCCTTGATCGCGTCGCTCTCGTACTCGATGAGCAGGGTTCGGGCGCGGAGGCATCGGAGAAGCGCGCCCTCGACGGAGCGGGTGGGCCAGACGCGGTCGTCGTGTCCGCAGATCCCGCGGATACCGTCAGCCGCCTGCAGATCGCAACGCAGCTACGGGCGAGCGGTCTGGCGGCCCGGGCTGATCTCGGCGTTCGCAAGCTCGGACGCCAGATGGAGGCCGCGGCCCGGGATGGCGCGCATTTCGCGGTGATCCTGGGCGTTGAACTCGCCGATGGCCAGGTCCAGCTGCGAGACCTGAAGGCCGGCACCCAGCGGCTCGTGGCCGCGGCGGATCTGAGTCGCGAGCTTGCCCGGGCCACCAAGCAGCACCATCACGGAGCCGGGAGCGACTCCTGAGCGCGAGCCTCGTCCGACGGCGCCCGATACCATGAGCCGGCAATGACCGAACATACCGCCAGCCTCGCCACCTCGTACCGCACGCATACCTGCGGAGCCCTGCGCGCCGACGACGTGGGCGCGGACGTTCGCCTCTCCGGTTGGGTCCATCGTCGGCGAGACCACGGTCAGCTGATCTTCCTCGACCTCCGCGATCGCCACGGGATCACCCAGGTCGTCATCGATGCCGCCGATGCGCCAGACGCGCATGCGATCGCAACGGCGGCTCGGTCCGAGTACGTCGTGATGGCCCGGGGAACGGTTTCCGCGCGGCTTCCCGGCACCGAGAATGCAAAGCTGCCGACCGGGGCCATCGAGGTCCAGGTCACCGAGTTCACGATCCTCAACGAGGCCAAGACCCCGCCGTTCTACATCAACGATCCCGACGCCCCCGTCGATGAATCGCTCCGACTGAAATATCGCTATCTCGATATCCGTCGGGATCCGATGCAGCAGCGACTGCTCCTCCGGAGCCGGCTGGTCCAGGCAATCCGGGAGGTCCACCACGCGAATGGCTTCGTCGAGGTCGAGACCCCCAACTTGATCAAGTCGACGCCCGAGGGGGCCCGCGATTTCATCGTCCCATCGCGTCTCCAGCCAGGCAGTGTCTACGCGCTGCCGCAGAGTCCGCAGCAACTCAAGCAGCTCCTGATGGTCGCGGGCGTCGATCGATACTTCCAGATCGCGCGATGCTTCCGGGACGAGGACCTGCGCGGGGACCGCCAGCCGGAGTTCACCCAGCTCGATCTCGAGATGAGCTTCGTTGACGAGGCCGCGGTTATGGACTTCGTCGAGGCGATGACGATCGAGGTCACCCGCGCAGTCGTGCCCGATCGCCCGATCCAGGCCGTGCCGTTTCCGCGCTTCACGTATCACGAGGCGATCGAACGCTTCGGCTCGGACAAGCCGGACCTGCGATTTGCGATGGAGCTCGCCGATCTTGCACCTGACCTCCGCGATGGCGACGGGGTGCCGACTTCGGGGTTCCGGGTCTTCGATGACACGATCGCGGCCGGCAACCGGGTCAAGGCCATTGCCGTACCGGGGCTCGCCGACGCGCCACGGAGCCGGATCGACGAATTGACCGAGACGGCGCGGCGGTTCGGGGCCAAGGGCCTCGCGTACCTCGCCGTTGATGCGGAAGGGACCATCAAGAGCCCGATTCTCAAGTTCCTGGGCGAGGACCTGGCGGGGCGTCTGGTCGTCCGCGCCGGCGCAAACCCGGGCGATCTCGTCCTGATCGTGGCCGACACCACCGATATCGCCAACGACGTGCTCGGCCGGCTGCGTGCCGATTTGGGCGTACGCCTCGGCCTTGCCGATCCAAACGTCCTGGCCTATTGCTGGGTCCATCGCTTCCCGATGTACAAGTGGGATGCCGAGGGCGCGCGATGGGACGCGACGCACAACCCGTTCTCGGGCGTCGTGCCCGAGGACGAGGCGCTGCTCACGACGGTGTCCGGCGACGCGTCGCAACCATCCGAGGCGGATCCCGCCGGGCGGGCGCGGGCGATGCAGTACGACATCGCGCTCAATGGCTGGGAGCTGGGCGGCGGGTCCGTCCGGATCTGGCGACGGGACCTCCTGGAGCAGAGCTTCGCGCTGCAGGGCTACAGCGAGGAACGCATGCGCAACATGTTCGGGGCGATCCTCGATGCCTTCGAGTACGGGGCGCCGCCGCATGGCGGCATTGCCCTCGGGATCGATCGCTGGGCGGCGCTCCTTGCGTACCAGACCAACATCCGCGAGGTCATGGCGTTCCCCAAGACGCAATCCGGCAACGACCCTATGCTCGAAGCCCCATCTGAGCCGGACCCGACGCAATACGCGGATCTCGGGCTCAAGTTCGTCGGGCTCCCCGGCAAGCCGTCGTGACCTCCAGACCCTTGGGGTGAGCGCGCTCTACGACGCGCTTGCTGCGCGCCCGCGACTCGCCGCACTCCTGGGGGCGTTCTGCATCGCGTTCTCGGGCATCTTCTACAAGTACTCGGAGGTGTCGCCGTCCACCGTCACGGTCTTCCGGTGCCTGTACGGGCTCCCGATCCTGATTCTGGTCGGGATGCTCGAGCGGCGCCGCTACGGGCCGATGGCGGGCAGGACGATCGTGCTCGCGATCATCGCCGGGGTCTTCTTCGCGGGCGACCTGCTGACGTGGCACCACGCGGTGGACTACGTTGGGGCGGGCCTCGCGACAGTTCTCGGCAACATGCAGGTCCTGGTCGTCGGGTTCGTTGCATGGGCCGTCCTCGGTGAGCGTCCGCCCAAGCCGGTGATCGCGGCCACGCCGATCGTGCTGCTGGGCGCGATCCTCATCTCGGGCGTCATCGGCAGGGGCGCCTACGGTGTGAACCCGCCGCTCGGCGTCGCGATCGGGACGGCCACGGCGCTCTTCTACGCCGGCTACCTGCTGATCATCCGGCGTGGCACACATGACATCCGCCGGCCGGCGGGTCCCGTTGCGATCGCAACCGCGTCGACGATGGTCGTCGCGCTGATCGAAGGGGCCATCGTCGGCGACTTGAACCTGGTCCCGTCCTGGCCCAGCCACTTCTGGCTGATCCTGGTTGGCTTGACCTCGCAGTCGATCGGCTACCTGTTGATCTCGATGTCCCTGCCGCGGCTACCGGCCGCGGTCGTGTCGATCATCCTGCTGGCGCAACCGGTGGCCACCGTGCTTCTGGCGCGCGTGCTGCTGAACGAGATCCCCTCATGGTTCCAGGCCGGCGGGGTGCTCTTGATCGTGGGCGGGATTGCCCTGGCCACCATCCCGGTAGGGCAGATCCGCGATCGCGCCCGGCGCGCTCGGGCGCCCGTCGGGTAACTCCGCCCGCTACGGCCCGAGGGAATCGAGGAACGCCGCCGTGGCGACGATCACCTGGCGTTGCTGTTCCTCTCGGGATATCTCCGCGGGCGGGTCATTGGGCTGGCCCGTGTACCAGCCCATCTGCTCGTGATTGCCGCCTTCGATGACCACGATCCTGGGTGGCGCTCCAAGATTCGAGAGGTGCTCTGGGCTCGTGTAGGAGGCCACTCCCGCATCGAGCGACCCGTAGACGAGCAGTGATCGCATGGATGGTTCGCCGACTTGCAGCGTCACGGCACTGTACGAAGCCCAAAGCACCAGACCCTGGGCGGAGCCTGGGTGAGACGCCAGGTACTGGGCCGCCATGGACCCGCCCAACGAGTGCCCGCCGAGCGCCCAGTGCTGGATCTCGGGGTGGGCGGCGATGGCTGGGCCTGCCCGGTCGATCCCGAGGACGGCAAGGTTCGCCGGCATCGGGATGATCTCGACGAGATACCCGAGTTCGGCGAGGTGGCGCGCCGTCGGGGCGTATGCGACCGGATCGACCTTGCCTCCCGGGTAGAGGACCAGGCCCGTTGTGGCGGCGGTCGAAATCGGCTCGAATACGTAGCGGTCGTCCTCGCGACTAAAGGCCACTTCCGGCGTCGAAGCGAGGGCTGAACGGGCATCGGCGAGGAGCGGCTGGGGAATCGCAAAGTAGCCGAGACCACCGATGACAAGGATCGCGCCCAGGGAGACGATTCCGACGATCAGTCGCCGACGCACCCGGCTCAGTCGCCAGTCGTGCCGAGATCGCCGGCGCGGGTCGGGCCCTCGAGGGGTGCGTCGTCTTCGAGTTCCGCGCTGGCCGCGCCCCACTCCCGGGCGCCGGACGGCTCCGCGGGGCCCTCGTACGGCGGGAGATCGCCACGCGGTGTGTCGCCGTCGATGGTCGTCCCGGGATCCCCGAGATCGATGGCCTGCGTCGACGGGCGGGATGCACCAAGTATCTCGATCAACTGATCGGGCGTTGCCGTTCGAGGCAGGCCACGGAGGACATCGAGGGCGGTCAGGGGCATGAGCGCGGGCCAGCCGACCTTGCCCTCGAAGCTCGGCCGGATGAGGGCATCCGGATTGAGTCCGTGAGCCTCGACGAGCGACGTGATCGTCTCCGGGCCGACCCAGGCCATCCGGGCCGGCCAGAACAGCACGCCAGAGGTGCCGCTGACCTCGGCCATCGCGACCTCGATGCCCCGCAGGAACTGGGCGACGCGTCCCTGATCCATGGGAGCCGGCTCCGCGAGGGTCACCGGTGCGCCGGCAAGCGCCGCGGCCATGGCACCATCGGGATCCGCGGCAAGGACAACGATCGGCATCGCGCCGCCGGACCATGCGGAATCGACGATCCGGCGAACGCGAGTCACCCCTTCGGCGTCCGCGAGTGCAACGTCGGGCGTGAGGGCGAGGATAACGGCAGCAATGGTCATGGGACGGTGATCCTAGCAGTGACGCCCACGGCCCGGCGGTCGTGGTGATCGGCAAATCGCCCTCGGTGTGCGACAATCCGCCGGCCCATGACCGATCCAATCCGCTCCACGCTGCCCCGAGCCGTCGACGGCGACGCGCATTCGTCAGCCGCCGATCACAGCGTCTCCCGGGACGACCTGCGTGACGTGGCGATCGTTGCGCATGTGGACCACGGCAAGACCACGCTGGTTGACGCGATGCTCCGCCAGACAGGCACGTTCCGGGCCAACGAGGCAGTCGTCGATCGCGTCCTCGATTCGGGTGACCTCGAACGCGAGAAGGGCATCACGATCCTGGCCAAGCAGACGACCGTCGATCACGACGGGGTTCGACTCAACATCGTCGATACCCCGGGCCATGCCGATTTCGGTGGCGAGGTCGAACGGTCGCTCCTGATGGTCGACAGCGTGCTCCTGCTGGTCGATGCCGCCGAGGGACCGCTGCCCCAGACGCGCTACGTGCTCCAGAAGGCCATGGCCCGTCGGTTGCCGGTCGTCGTGGCACTCAACAAGATCGATCGCTCCGACGCTCGGCCGGCCGAGGTTCTCGATGCGGTCTACGAGTTGTTCATCAACCTCGGCGCGGACGACGACCAGATCGACTTCCCGGTCGTCTACACAAACGCCAAACTCGGGACGTCGACCCTTGATCTCGCGGTGCCCGGCACGGATCTGCGACCGCTCCTCGATCTCCTCGTCCGCGTGACACCACCACCCCGCCACATTCCGGGCCACCCGCTCCAACTTCTCGTGACCAACCTGAGCGCGAACGAATACGTCGGCCGGATGGCGGTCGGCCGAATTCGCAACGGGACGATCCGGGTCGGGCAGCGAATCACCGTCGTCCGCGAGGAAGCCGGGGATACGGCCGGCACCGTCGAACCGGGTCGCACGGTCACGATGTCGGGTTCCGTGACCAGCCTGCAGACGGCACACGGCATCGATCGCGTCGATATTCCCGAAGCCGGGCCGGGCGAGATCGTGTCCGTGGCCGGCCTTCCCGACGTGACCATCGGCGATACGATCACGGATCCGGGCGATCCGCGGCCGCTCCCACGCCTCGACGTGGACGCCCCGACCCTGCGCATGACGTTCGGCGTCAACACCTCCCCGATGGCCGGGCGCGAGGGCAAGTTCGTCACCTCTCGCCAGATCAAGGGCCGGCTGGACAAGGAGACCCTCGGTAACGTGTCGATCGAGGTCTATCCGACCGAATCGGGCGACACGTTCGAGGTTCGCGGGCGGGGCGAGCTCCAGCTTGCCGTGCTCATCGAGCAGATGCGGCGCGAGGGCTACGAGATGACCGCATCGCGCCCCGAGGTGATCCTGCGCGACGTTGGCGGCGAGATCCAGGAGCCGTACGAGCGCGTCACCATCGACATCCCACCCGAGTTCATCGGCGAGGTCCAGACCGCCCTCGCCGCGCGCAAGGGACGCCTCGAGCAGATGACGACCGATGCAGACGGCCGGGTCCGGCTCGAGTACGTCCTCCCGACGCGCGGGCTGATCGGCTACCGAGGCCAGCTCCTGACCGATACCCGTGGCACGGCGCTGCTGCACCAGCTCGGCGAGGGCTATGGCCCGTGGGCCGGCGAAGTGACCCATCGGACCGCCGGCGTCCTTGTGAGTGATCGCAGCGGGACGTCCAACGCCTACGGCCTGTTCAATCTCCAGGAGCGCTCGGCGTTGCTGATCGGCGCCGGTGTCGAGGTCTATGAAGGCATGATCGTCGGCGAGAATGCGCGGTCCGGCGACCTCGACGTCAACGCGACGAAGGAAAAGAAGCTGACGAACATCCGGACCCACTCGCACGATGAATCACTCCGGCTGACGCCCCCGCGCCCGCTGACGCTGGAAACTGCGCTCGAGTTCATTGCCGCGGACGAACTCGTCGAGGTCACGCCACTGTCCATTCGCCTGCGGAAGCGGCTGCTCGCCAAGCACCTGCGCGAGCGCGAGCGCGGCCGCGAGTACGACCGCAGCCTGGTTGAGAGCCAGCCCTAGAGGCCCAGGACTGCGAAGGCCGCCTCCTAGCAGGGCGGCCTGAGCCCAGGCGCCACGACATCCGACCCTCCCGAGAGGGTTGTTTCGGATGTTGCGATGGACCGGTCCGCCAGGATGTGGACCAGTGTCGTCCCACGGCCGACGGTGACCGTATCGATCAGCGCGCAGGTCTCGGTGTAGATTTCCACGGCAATCGGGATGGGCTTGTCGGCGGTTCCGCCCATCGGTGCCTCCGTCGTCTCCAGCACCCCGCTGCCAGCCGGGATCTCCAGGCTCCTCGATGGCTTCTGGCCAGGCGCGACCACGACGTTCAAGCGCAGGGTGAGGTCCGATCCGTTCTGGATGGCGAGCGCGAAGGTCGGCGCCGCGGAGGACTGTCCGCACCCGGCCATCAGGGCGACCATCAAGATCAGCCGTACACCGGCCAGGGATCGCTGCACGCGCGACCGAAGGAATACGGCTGACGCCCCAAACGGTGTCCGATCCACGGACCGAGCCTAGCACTCCAGGGTCGGGAATCCGGGATCTCATCGTCGGTCGGACCGGGACTTTCGTCCGGCGCAGGTGGACCCGTCGATCGCGTCGAGGACCGTTCGCGGCGCTGCAGGGCGAGCGGCCTACAATTCCGCGAATGCCCATCTACCTCGATCACGCGGCTACCACCCCGCTCCGGCGCGAAGCGCTCGAAGCCATGCTGCCGTACCTCGGTGAGCAATTCGGCAATCCGAGTTCCCCGCATGCCTACGGTCGGCGTGCTCGCGCGGCACTGGACGAGGCCCACGAACGAGTGGCGCGAGCCATCGGCGCCGCGCCCCGGGAAATCGTGATCACGAGCGGCGGGACCGAGGCGCTCAATCTCGCGATCAAGGGCGGCGCGTGGGCCCGAAAGGCGCAGGGCCCCAGGATCATCACGACCGCCATCGAGCATCACGCGATCCTGCATCCGCTCCAGCAGCTGGCGAAGTTCGGGTTCGAGATCGTCGAGTTGCCAGTCGATCGCTACGGCCGTCTCGATCCCGATGTGCTGGGTGCTGCCCTCACCGATCGGACGATCATCGTGGCGATCGGGCATGCCAACAATGAAGTCGGGACGGTCCAGGATCTCGCCACGCTCATCGCCCGTGTGAGGTCGGACGGCCCGCGCGGATGCCTCGTGGCCGTCGATGCCGTCGCGTCGGCGCCATACCTCGCACTCGACGTCGCCGCGCTCGACTGTGACCTGCTGGCCATTGCCGCCCACAAGTTCGATGGCCCCAAGGGAGCCGGTGCGCTTTACCTGCGGGCGGGCACCCACATCCTCGGCCAGATGCAGGGCGGTTCGCAGGAGCGGTTTCGTCGCGCCGGGACCGAGGATGTTGCGGCCGCGGTCGGGATGGGTGTGGCGCTCAGCCTGGCAGTCGACGAACGAGACGTCGTCGCCGCGCGGCTGACGACTGCGCGCGATCGGCTCATCGCGGCGCTCACGGCCATTGATGGAGTCGAGCTGAGCGGCCATCCGACCGACCGACTGCCCGGGCTCGTCTCGGCGATTGCTCGCGATGTCGAAGGTGCGTCGGTGGTCCTGAAGTTGGACCTCGAAGACGTCGCGGCGTCCGTGGGCTCGGCCTGTACTACGGGCTCCGCGGAGCCGAGCCACGTCCTGCGGGCGTTGGGGTACCCGGACGAGGAAGCTCGAGGTTCGCTGCGCCTGTCACTCGGTCGCGACACGTCGAACGACGATGTCGAAGCGGCCCTCGAGATCGTGCCTCGGATCCTGCTCGCCGCGCGAGATGGTGCGAGGCACGCCGGGGCCGGTTGGGCGCCGATCGAGACGCCGGTGCCCGGATGAGCCGCATGCTCGTTGCGATGTCGGGCGGCGTGGACTCGTCAGTCGCCGCGGCGCTCCTGCGGGACCAGGGCCACGAGGTTATCGGAGTCTGGATGCGACTCCATGACGTGGCCGACACGATTTCCGAGTTCAAGAAGAGCTGTTGCTCGCTCGATGCCGCCGAGGACGCCCGCCGAGTGGCTGCCCAGCTCGATATTCCGTTCTATGTCCTCAACCTCGAACGCGAGTTCGAAGAGGGCGTCCTGTCCCCGTTCCTCGGCGCGTACCTCGATGGCACGACCCCGAGCCCCTGCGTGGACTGCAACACGACCGTCAAGTTCGGAGCGTTGCTCGGCCAGGCACGGCACCTGTACGACTGCGAGGCCGTCGCCACGGGTCACTATGCCCGCCTTGAAGCCGGCCCTGACGGACGGGTCCGGATGCTGCGCGCGCGCGACGAGGACAAGGACCAGACGTACTTCTTGTACGGCCTGCGGCAGGACCAGCTGCGAGATGCTCGGTTCCCGTTGGGTGAACTCACGAAGCCGGAGGTACGTGCCGTGGCCCGTCGACTGGGCCTCGCAACGGCCGACAAGCCCGAGAGTCAGGGGATCTGTTTCGTGCCGGACGGCAACGTCCGCGACGCGCTCCGGAGCCGTGGCGGCTGGCAGCCCGAAGCCGGCCCGATCCTCGATGCCGACGGAACCCAGGTCGGGGAGCACAGTGGCGCCGCCGGTTACACGCCGGGACAGCGCCAGGGTCTTGGTGTCGCCCTCGGCAGCCCGCGCTACGTATCACGGGTCGACCCGATCTCGAACACCATCACGCTCGGACGACGCGAGGATCTCGAAACGACGACCTTCGACATCGAGGACGTGCGGTTCATCGCCGACGCCGCACCAACCGACGCATTCCGGGCCGGTGTGCGCATTCGGCACCGGGCCTCGCCCATTCCGGCCTGGATTGAACCCGCCCACGATGGCCGCTGGACAGTTCGAACCGATACCCCGGTCTGGGCGATCGCGCCACGCCAGGCTGCGGTCCTCTATGACGGGGATAGCTGCCTCGGCGGCGGGCGCATCGCCCGAGTGGTGGTCCCTGAACCATCGGACAGGCCGGGCGCTTCGGGCCAGCAGCTCGACCTGGTGGCCACGCTGACGTCATGAGTCTCGGTCCGGTGCCCGTCCTGGCGCTGCTCCTGGGAACCTTCCACGTGTCGGTCTATGTCCTGATCCGGGGAAGCGCGGGCCAGCGGCTGCCGTGGTTGATCCTGGCGGCGTTCCTCGGCGCCTGGGCCGGCAACGCCCTCGGAGCCCGGCTCGGGATCGAGTTCATCCTGATCGGCGACTTCCACGTGATCGCGGCGTCCGCCCTCGCCTGGGTCGGCATCGCGGGCGTCGCGATCGTGGCAATCCTCGGCCCGCAACCCGAGCGGGACGCGGCAGCTGGACGGATGCGGACGACCGGCCTTTCGAGCTCGCGATTCCGGAGGCTGCCGGCACCCGCGGATGCCGATCCCGAACCACTTCGCCTGGACGACGGCGAGCACCCTACAACCGCAGACGCGTCCCAGGAGTCGGAGGACCCAGCGTGAAGAGCACGCGTCCAGAGAACACCAAAGACCAGCAGGCCGATCGCCCCGAGCCCTCGACCGAGGTATCGACGTCCGGTCGGTTCCTGCGCGGGCTCACGCTCGGCGCTCTCGTCGGCGCGGCGATCGCCGGATCGGCCGTCTGGGACCGCCTGCGCAATCGCGAGCATGGGGCTGCGGCCGAGCCGCCCGATCTCGAGGCTGGCGCAGACTGAACGTCGGTACGACACAGCGGATGGCGGGGCTTCGTGCGGGATGAGCCGCCCGTACGTCCGGCTCGGCTACCATTGCCGCCGATGGAGACCCCCGCCCCGAAGCGCGATCCACGGATCGCGTCGCTGCCTGCCGCCGAGATCCGCAGACGGTTCGTCGACTTCTTCGCCGAACGCGGGCATACGGTCGTGCCCAGTGGCAGCCTCGTGCCCGCCGGCGACAACACGCTCCTGTTCGTGAATTCGGGAATGGTGCCGTTCAAGGATGCGCTGACGGGTACCGAGAAGCGGAGCTACACGAGGGCCGTCAACTTCCAGCGCTGTGTTCGGGTCGCGGGGAAGCACAACGACTTCGAGGAAGTTGGCCGATCGCCGAGCCACCACACGCTCTTCGAGATGCTCGGTAATTGGAGCTTCGGTGACTACTTCAAGAGGGAAGCGATCCACTGGGCCTGGGATTTCCTGACGAAGGACCTCGAGATTCCCGCCGACCGTCTGGCCGCGACGGTCTACACGACGGACGACTTCGCCCATGCGGTCTGGAAGGATGAAATCGGCCTGCCGCCCGAGCGCCTCGTCCGCTGGGGAGACTTCCCGAACGGAGATGAGAAGAACTGGTGGAGGATGGGTGACATCGGCCCATCGGGTCCGTGCTCGGAGCTTCACTATGATCGAGGGGCCGAGTTCAGCGAGGGCGACTTCTGCGTTCCGGACCACTCCGAGTTCTGCCCGCGATGGCTCGAGGTCTGGAACCTCGTGTTCATGGAATTCGAGCTTCATCCAGACCGGTCGCTCACCCCGCTGCCGGCTCCCGGCATCGATACCGGGATGGGCCTCGAGCGGATTGCGAGCGTCGTTCAGCAGGTGCCGTCGAACTACGACACCGATCTCTTCACTCCGATCCATGCCCGGCTGCGCGAACTCCTGGGACATGACCCCGATGTGTTCGAAGCGGAGCGATTCAGCTATCAGGTCATTGCCGACCACTCGAGGGCCGTGACGTTCCTGCTCGCGGACGGCGTCCTGCCGTCCAACGAAGGTCGAGGCTACGTGACCCGGCGGATCCTGCGACGGGCCGTCCGCCACGGACGCATCCTCGGCCGCACCGAACCGTTCTTGGCCGACACGGCGAAGGTCGTGATCGACTCGATGGGGGATTTCTACCCGATCCTGCGCGAGAACGAGGCCTCGATCCTCGGCGCGATCGTCCGCGAAGAGGCGGCCTTTGGCCGGACGCTCGAGGCCGGCACGGGGCTGCTCGAAGAAGCGTTGATCCCGCTTACATCGAACGCGCGAACGATCGGCGCCAAGGCCGAGGACCTCCAGGCGGATGCGCCACAGATCCCGGGGGACGTCGCCTTCAAGTTGCATGACACGTTCGGATTCCCCATCGACCTGACGGTCGAGCTCGCTGCCGAATACGGCGTCGCCGTGGATCGGGCGGGCTTCGATGTCGCGCTTGCGGAGCAGCGGGACCGGTCTCGTTCCGGCAAGAAGGCGGAACTCGCGCGCCACGCCGAGCTGGCATCGCTCTACCAGGCGATTCAGGCGCGAGCGGGCGATACGCGCTTCGTCGGTTACGAGACGACGACCGTCGAAGACGTGCGCGTCGTCGCCATCCTGCGCGATGGCATCGAATACGAGACGCTCGAGGCCAAGGGCGACGAGGAGCTCAGGACCCAAGCCTCAGCTGCTGCAGAACTGGTGCTCGACCGGACGCCGTTCTATGGCGAAGGCGGGGGGCAGGTCGGCGACCGGGGCACCCTGCGAGGGCCGGACGGTACCGTGCTGTTCGACGTGGAGGACACCCAGAAGCCGGTCGGCGGGCTGTTTGTGCATCGTGGGGCGCTCCGCGGCCGGATCGCGGTTGGGGACGCGGTCGTCGCCGAAGTCGATGCGGACCGGCGCGCCCACACGATGCGCAATCACACCGGCACGCACCTGGTCCATCGAGCCCTTCGCAATATCGTCGGCGACCGCGCGCGGCAGGCCGGCTCGCTGGTGACCCCGGACTACCTCCGGTTCGACTATCCGGCCGACCGGGCTCTGACCGACGACGAGCGCCGGGCGATCGAGGACGAGGTCCGCCGCATCATCCGCGAGGACCGGCCCGTCTCGATTGCATTCATGGGCATGCAGGAGGCGATCGATGCCGGTGCCGACGCGTTCTTCGACGAGAAGTATGGCGAGACGGTTCGGACGATCCGCGTCCGCGACTACAGCTTCGAACTGTGCGGAGGAACCCACTGCGGCGCGTCAGGGCAGATCGGCAGCTTCGTGATCACCTCGGATCGAAGCATCGGTTCCGGGATGCGGCGCATCGAAGCGCTGACGGGTGCCGGTGCCGACGTGTACCTGCGCAATCGATCCGAGGCGCTGGACCTGGCGATGGCGGCGGTTGGGGCCCAGACCGCTGAGACCGTCCCGTCGAAGATCGCGGCGCTCCAGGATGAACTCAAGGACACCAAGCGTCGGCTGAAAGCTGGCGGCGGCGCTGGCGGCGGCGCCCCGCGCGCGGCTGATCTCGTCGCGCGGGCCACCGAGGCTGGACCCGGCGTGCGCGCCGTCATCGCCTCCGGAGACTGGGGATCGATGGACGGCATGAAGGCCGTGGCCAAGGACCTTCGGGGCCTGATCCAGAGCGGCGTGATCGCGCTGGCGCTCGAAGCGGACGAGCCGCAGGTATTCGTGACCGTGTCGGAGGACCTCGTCGCCCGCGGGTTCGAGGCCGGCGTTCTCGTGCGCGTCGCGATGGCGTCGATCGATGGCAAGGGCGGCGGCAAGGCCGAGATGGCCCAGGGTCGCGGGACGAACAAGGACGGCGTCGCTGCAGCGATCACGGCCATGGGAACCGTCGTACGCGACCTGGCCGGCCGGAGCGAATGATCACGATCGAGCAGTTGGGCGGCTTGCTCCTGTTCGTTGCGCCAACCGCGTTCCTCGCGTGGTTCGGGATCGAGTTGCTGCGCGTTCCCCGCGTCGAACTGTTCGGGAGCGTGGCATGACCTTCCTGCGCCGATTCTGGCAGCGTGACGGCGGGATGGAGAACCTGACTGCCTGTACAGCCCTCGACATCGGCACGGAATTTGCGAAGGCGCTCGTGTTCGATATCGACGAGGACGGACGCGGGATCGTTCGGGGTGTCGGACGGAAGCGTCAGGGCCTGTCCCACATGCAGTCGGGGACCGTGGCCGACATCTCGGCGGTCGTCGACAACTGCTCCGTGGCCCTCCAGGAAGCGGAAGAGATGGCGGGATTCCGGCCGACCCAGGTGGTGGTCGGGATTGCCGGCGAACTCGTCAAGGGCTTCACGACCGCGCACACCCAGGAGCGCGTCAGGCCCGAAGTGCCGATCACCGAGCCTGAGCTCCAGAAGCTGATGGAAGGCGTCCAGCGTGAGGCGCTCCGCGAGGCCGAGCGATCCGTCACCTGGGAGACCGGACTTGCGAATGTCGATGTCCGCCTGGTGCACGCCGCCGTCGTGGGTGCCTGGATCGACGGCTACGCGGTCAGCAATCCGGTCGGGTTCAAGGGCCGCAACGTCAAGATCGCGATCTTCAATGCCTTCGCACCGCTGGTTCACCTCGGAGCGCTCCAGACCGTTGCCCAGAAATTGGAGCTTGACCTCATCGAAGTGGTCGCTGAACCGTACGCCGTGGCCCGTGCCCTCAACAACGACCAGGTTCGGCAGGGCGGGGCGCTGTTCGTGGATGTAGGCGGTGGGACGACAGATGTGGCGCTCGTCCGGCAGGGCGGCATCGAGGGCACCCGCATGTTCGCGCTCGGGGGGCGCGCGTTCACGAAGTCGATCGCGGACCGACTGGAATTGCCATTTCCCCGGGCCGAGGCCCTCAAGGTCGACTACGCCCGCGGGATTGCCGGCGATGCGACCGAGGAGATCAGAGCCATCGTTGCCGACGACGTCGCGGTCTGGGCGGCCGGCGTCGAGCTGGTACTCGAGGAACTCGCTGCCGGAGATCTCCTTCCCGGCCGGATCTACCTGTGCGGCGGCGGGACACGCTTGCCGGAGATCCGCGCGGCGCTCGCCGCCCCGGCGTTTTCCAAGAGCCTGCCGTTCTCACGGCCACCGGAAGTCACGATCATGTCGCCGGACCAGATCGAGACGATCCACGACGAGACGCAGCTCCTGATCGATCAGCAGGATGTCACGCCGATGGGCCTCGCCTACCAGGCGATTGAGCTTGGGCAGGCAGCCGGCACTCTGGACGGGGCGCTCCGGCGTGTCGTACGGCAGTTGCGGATCTGATGAAGACCGCGATCGTCTATCTCGACATCGACGACGAGATCACGTCCGCCGTCGCGCGGCTCCGAACGCTCAAGGAAGAACGGATCGCGCTGACGCTGCCGCACGGTTCTCGCCTCGCGACGTCGCGGATCAACTTCCGGTTGCTCGCTCGCGAGGCGGCCACTCGCAAGAAGACACTCGAGATCGTGACCGGCGACGCATCGGCGCGAGCGCTCGCAGCGTCTGCGGGCCTGCCGACGTACGTGTCCGTAGCGGCCTTCGAGGCCGGGCCGGTCCTCGCTGGCGCCGCCGGAGACCGGCCCGCAGACCTGCGGCCGGAGTACGGCGATGACGCTGGGGCAACGAGGCTGCGACCCGGATCCGAGCCCACGGGACCCGCGTTCGACGACAGTCCGACCGTTGCGTTGACGACCGAGACACGCCTCTCGAGCCCACGAGCCGGATTGCCGGTCCCGCAGATCGGCCGACGTGTCCCGACTCCGGTGCGCGGTCGCCGGCTGGCACTGATTCTCGGTCTCGTGGCGATCCTCGCCGCCAGCGCGGCGGCAGGGTTTCAATTCCTGCCGAGTGCGACCATCACGCTGGTTCCGCTCCAACAAGTTCTCGGCCCGGTTGAGTTGAATGTGACGGCCCAGGAAGGGATGACAGCGCCGGATTCCGCCAACTTGCTCGTTCCGGCCACCGCGTTCACATTCGATGTCGAGGTCACAGACACGTTCCCCGCGACCGGACTCAAGATCGATGAGACAACAGCAACCGGCCGCGTGACTTTTGAGAATTGCGATACTGGCGGATCGGTTGAGATCCGGGCCGGCGCGCGAGTCTCAACCAGAGGCGGGATAGAGTTCCTGACGGACAAGAGGATCGTGATCAAGAAGGCCCGCGTCTTTCCATTCGCCAAGAGTCCAGACACCCCCATGCTCCATCGCCGC
>JBDTOJ010000094.1:0-35502 GCA_039933295.1 Chloroflexota bacterium | reverse complement strand
AGCTCTGGACGATGTCGCGGAGCAGGAGCGCGACGACCTCTTCGTGGGTCATCGCCAGAACCATGTCCCGATCGCCGCGATCCTTGAAGCGGACCATCTCGGGGCCGATCTTGTAGTAGCGCCCGCTCTCCTTCCAGACCTCGGCCGGGTGGACGACCGGCATCTCCATCTCCTGGCTGCCGATCCGGTTCATCTCCTCACGCACGACCTGCTCGACGCGCTGCGTCACGCGAAAGCCAAGCGGCAGGAGCGAGTAGATCCCTGATCCGAGCTGGCGAATGTAACCGGCCCGGAGCAGGAGTCGGTGCGACGGCATCTCGACATCGGCCGGGTCGTCACGAAGGCTGGCGAAGAACAACTGGCTCAGGCGCATGGGCCGAAGAATAGCGGCGCCGGCTCTTCCGCATCGAACGGACGACCGTCCGAGCACGCTGATCGCCGGTCCTGATAGCCTTTGCTCGTGCCCGAAGGCCTTTCTCTCCTCCTGATCACTGTGGTCGTGCTCGCCGTGGCGTTCGACTACATCAACGGATTCCACGACACGGCCAATGCGATCGCCACGTCCGTCTCGACGCGTGCGCTTCGGCCGGATCACGCGATCCTCATGTCGGCGAGCGCGAACTTCCTGGGCGCGCTGACCGGTACGGCCGTCGCGAAGACGATCGCCTCGGGGATCGCCGTGACCCCGGACGGCAGTGCCGGCCAGATCATCGTGGCCGCGGCGCTCATCGGGGCCATCATCTGGAACCTGATCACGTGGCGACTGGGCATTCCGTCGTCCTCCAGCCACGCCCTGATTGGTGGACTCATCGGCTCCGTCATCGCCGCGAGCGGAACGGGCGCATTGAAGATGGACGGGATCGTCAACAAGGTGATCTTCCCGCTCGTGACCTCACCGGTGGCCGGGATCATCCTCGGGTTCGCCCTGATGGTCGTGATCCTGAATGTCTTTCGGCGCGGGCATCCGCGCCGACTGAATGATCGATTCCGGCGTTTGCAGGTGGTATCCGCGGCATTCATGGCGTTCAGTCATGGATCAAACGACGCGCAGAAGACGATGGGCATCATCACCCTCGCGCTCATCGGTGGCGGCATCCTGCCCAAGGACTCCCCGATCCCGATCTGGGTCATCCTCCTCGCAGCATCCGCGATCTCGCTCGGAACGGCCGCGGGCGGCTGGCGGATCATCAAGACCATGGGCCAGCGCGTCGTGAAGCTGGATCCGGTCCACGGATTTGCGGCCGAGACCACGGCCGCCACGATCATCCTCACCGCGTCCCATTTCGGCATGCCGGTCTCGACGACCCACGTGATCTCATCCGCGATCATGGGCGTCGGATCGAGCGATCGATTGTCCGCCGTGCGATGGGGCGTGGCCGGCAACATCCTGATCGCATGGATCCTGACCATCCCCGCGTCCGGCGCGGCGGCGTGGGTCGCCTGGGAAATACTGAGCCGCGTTCTGTAGGCCCGTCGCGGCTCGGCACGGCGCTCAGCCGTATCGGTCAGGGTCGGCGCAGAACGTAACCGACGCCGCGAACGGTTTCGATGAGGCGCGGATTCGCAGGATCCGCCTCGACCGCCGACCGGAGCCAATGAACGTGGACATCGACGGTCCTCGTCTCCCCCGCGTAGTCGTACCCCCACACCCGCTCCAGCAGCTGGTCGCGCGTCACGACCTGCCCGGCATGGCGAACGAGGAAGGCGAGGAGCTCGAAGACTTTTGGCTTGACCCGGATCGGGACCCCGTCGCGGAGGACCTGGTGGCCGGCAAGATCGACGCTGACGCTGCCGAGATCCACGAGGGCGGCCGTGGCCGCCGCAGTCGCCCCCTCCCCGCGACGGAAGACCGCCCGGATCCGCGCCGAGAGCTCCCGGAGAGAGAACGGTTTCGTGACGTAGTCATCGGCGCCGAGCTCGAGGCCGACGACCTTGTCCACTTCGGAGCCGCGGGCCGTCAGCATGATGATCGGAACCGGCGACTCGGCCCGGATGATCCGGCAGACGTCGATCCCCGAGATCTCGGGGAGCATCAGGTCGAGCAGCACGAGGTCCGGGTGATCGGCCCGGAAGCGCTCCAACGCGACGCGTCCGTCGCCCGCCGAGGAGACACGGAAGCCTTCGGTCTCGAGCGCCTCGACGAGCGTCTCGCGGAGGGTCGGTTCATCTTCGACGACAAGGATCGATCGGGCCACATCTTCGAGCATACGCAGCCGTGTTAACGCGTGATTGCGACCGATTGGACTGGCCCGGGGGTTGCGAGTTTTCGGCGAGGGTTTGAGCTGCCCTGGTTGGATCGCCTTGAGATACGGGAAGTCAGGCCACCGTATCGGTCTGAACCGGTATGTTTCGATCAACTTACGGAGGGCATGGCCTACCAATGGTGGCCGGTCCTACCGACATGGTCAAAGGGCCGATGAGAACATCCTGCCCACGGATGACAGCAGCGGTGTCGGCGGATCCCTTATCGACGGTGAACACCTTTAGGTGTGACCCATTGCGATCACTAAGCATTACTTTCCACGGTAGATCGGGCAAGCCGTCGCGCCCATCGACAAGCTCGGTGCCACTGCCACAACGAACTATCCCGACCGCCGCGCCGTTGATTTCTATGTTGACAAGGCCCGGGCCATCGACGTTGCGAATGGCAAGGCGGAGAGGGCTCCGCTGAGGTGGGCTCGACGACCGAGTCGAGGGGCTTGGTCCCTCACCGCAGCCGGCTAGCAACGCCACGAGGATTAGGAACGGAACTAAGCCCTTCACGGGGAGATTGTGCGTGGTTCGACCAACGGCGACAAGGAAGGTCGGCCGCCGGCAGCCGTCGTCCGCCGTCAGCGCTCGAGCTGGTAGTTCTCGGTGAAGCTGCGGCAGCGACCCTCGGCGTCGAATTCGAGCAGGTAGGTGTTGTGGTACCGGCGCTCGCGGATGGTACGGGTCGGATCCGTGAAGTAATCCGACGTGCCCACGGCCACGGCCCGATCGCCATCGATGGCCCAGGGTTCGTATGACGCGTTGTAGGTGCCCTCGGAATCTCGTCTCGCGGCATCGCCGTCGGGCGCGAGCCAATCGTCGACGATCGCCTCGCGGCCGCGAACGGGCTCGTTCCACGGGTGGTAGCGGTATTCGGCATCAGCGCTGAACAGGGCGGCGATCTGGCCCCGGTCGTAGGTCTTCCAGGCGTCGATGTACCGGTCGAGCCAGCGCTGGACGTCATCCCGCGTCATCCGGACGCTCCTTCGAGGTTTGCGAGCGCCACGTCGAGACGCTTCAGGGTCCGCTCTCGTCCGAGCGCGACGAGCGTGTCGAACAGAGGCGGCGTCGCGGTCCGCCCGGTCACTGCCACGCGAATGGCCATGAACAGGTCGCCGGCCTTCCAGCCTCGGGCTTCGGCCAGCGCTCGAAGCGGCGGCTCCAGTTCATCGGATTCGAACGACACTGCGCCGGTGTCGGCGATGACAGCCCGAGCCGCGATCAAGCCGGCGAGCGTCGTTGCCGGGTCCCATCGCTTCGGCACCAGGAGGGCAGGATCAACGCTGAGCTGGTCGATCCACAGGAACCCGATGAGGTCGCCGACCGCACCAAGCGTTGGCAGTCGTTCGCGGATCATCGGGAGCAGGATCTGGACTTCGTCGGCCGTGGGCGTGCGATCGATCCGCCCGGCGATGTGCTCGGCCTCGAGGAACGGCAGGAGCCGGGTCACGAGGTCATCATCCGTCAGCCGGCGGATCCACTGGCCGTTCATCCATTCCAGGCGCTCGCGATCGAAGACCGCGCCGCCCTTCTGCACGTGATCGAGGTCGAAACGCGCGGCGATCTCATCGAACGACAGGATCTCCTCCTCGGAACCGGTCGACCAGCCGAGCAGCGCGAGGTAGTTGACGAGTGCCTCGCGGATGAAGCCCTGGGCGATGTAATCGGAGATCGCGGTCTGGCTCTTGCGCTTGCTCATCTTCGTCCGATCCGGGTTGAGGATCAGCGGCAGGTGGGCAAAGACCGGCTCGGGGTGGCCGAGTGCGCGGAACAGGAGGATGTGCTTGGGGGTGTTGGACAGGTGATCCTCGCCCCGGATCACGTGACTGATCTCCATCGCGGCGTCGTCGACGACAACCGTGAAGTGATAGAGCGGTGTGCCGTCGCCCCGGACGATCACGAAATCGCCGCCGAGGTTCGACGTGTCGATCTCGACGCGGCCGCGGACGGCATCATCGAACGCGACGACCTCGAGCGGGACGCGGAACCGGATGGCCGGCGGACGCCCACCGGTCGCTCGCGCGGCGCGTTCATCCGTCGTCAAGGTCGCGCACCGCCCAACGTATTTCGGTGGCAGGTGCGCAGCCTCCTGTCCCTTCCGGTCCGCGTCGAGTTCCTCGGCAGTGCAGTAGCACGGGTAGGCCCGGTCGCGATCGAGGAGATCTGCGACCGCAGTCGCGTAGCGCTCAAGCCGCTGCATCTGGCGGTACGGGCCGTATGGGCCGTTGTCCTCGCCGCCGGCGGCATCGGGACCCTCATCCCAGGTGATCCCCAGCCAATGCAGACCCTCGAGAATGTCGGCCTCGAACGCGACGGTGCTCCGGGCAACGTCGGTGTCCTCGAGGCGCAGGAGGAACGTGCCGCCCGCGTGGCGGGCATACAGGGCATTGAACAGGGCCGTGCGAGCCGTGCCGATATGGAGCGGGCCCGTCGGGCTGGGCGCGATACGAACGCGGGTGGGATTCATGGGCTGATTCTAGTGCTCGAAGTCAGGTTCGGGCCGGAACGCGGTGGAACAGTGCCGGATCGGCGGTTCCGGGCAGGACGCGGATCAACGATGCGGGCCGAAGTCCGAGCGTCGCTCGTCCCAGCGGACCGTCGAGGGTCAGCGAATCGAGCGATTCGGAGCGGGCAAGGACCGTGATCGGCGCACCGGGTCGGAGTCCACGCGCCTCGAGGTAGGACAACAGGCCTGGGTCTTCTTCGGCTTCCTCGGTGATCCGATAGATCGTCACGTGGTCACCGGCCGCGGTCGCTGACAGGCGGACACCTTCGGGCCGACGTCGCGTCGTCTCGATGTCGATGGGATTGCCGTGTGGACAGGTCTCGGGATGGCCCAGCAGCTCGTCGAGCCGCGCCTCCACCCGTGGCGAGATGGCAGCCTGCAGTCGCTCGGCCTCGACATCGGATTCGGCCCAGCCCAGTCCGACGATCTCGGTGAGCAGCCACTCGCACAGGGCATGCCGCCGGAAGATGCCATCAGCAGCCGCGCGCCCGGCGGTCGTGAGGACGAGAACCCGTCCATCGCTCTGGGTGACGAGGGCGTCGGCAGTCAGGCGCCGGAACATCTCGCTCGCAGCCTGGGGACTCACGCCCATCCGACGGGCCACCTGCGCCGAGGTCACGCGGGCGCCATCACCGGCCATGACGCGCAGGGCGAGGAGATACTCCTGGGCCGCTGTGGACAGGTCGCGGGCGGCAGCGCGCCGCGAGGTCGATGCGTTCGTCACCGGCCGAGGATACGGCTCAGGCGGCGGATCGTTTGCGGCCCGCTCGAATCGCCATGACCGCCACGCCGATGATCCAGGCGACGGCGAGGATCGCGAGCAGCGATGCCGGACCATATGCCTTGTCATAGCGAGCCCCGCCGGCGGATAGCGTCGCAGCCGCCGGAAACGCCACGAGCAGAACGGCAGCGGTGCCCCCGATCAGCACACGGGCGACGGGCGGAACTGCAAGCAGGACGAGCAGGATCGCCACCTGGGCGAGCCACGGGAGAATCGCCCCCTCTCGCGTGCAACTGGCCGAGAATGCCGCGCAGCCGGTCGATTCGCCGATCAGCGCCGCGGCCGCGATCCCGAGCGGCGGCCACGCGAGGAGCGCGAACAGGACGCGCCGGAACGAACTTCGCTCAAGGGCTGACAGGTCAAGCGATGGAATGAAGTCCATGCCCAATGGAAACGGATCGGCCGAGGCATCGGTCGCAGGTCCGCCGGGACCACGCGAAGCGCCCGGCTCCTCTCCGGGACCGGCCGTCGAGCGCGCCCGAGTCGCCGCTTCGGCTCGTTCGCGGGCGTAGGTGCAGGCTCGCGTGCCGGACGCGTCCGGACGTGCTTCGCGCCGCGGGTTGGACTCGGGCGTCGCATAGGCCCCCGTGTCCGAATCGGTTCCCGCCGTGGCGCCCGGCTGTGTGTCGGCCGGTCGCGTGCGCGCCCCCTCGGCCCGCGCGGCGCGGTCTGCCGCTCGAGCCTGGTATTCCGGGCCGTGCTTGCGGGGATCCGCGTACTCGCGCGGGTTGACAGTCCAGTATTCGCCGCTCGACTGCCCGTACCAGGCGGCACCCTGCCACGCGGGATCCGAGGCGTCATGGGGCCCGTCGTACGAAGTGGACCCGAAGGTCGCCTTGCGCCCCGCGCGCCGGCGCGGTCCTCCTGGGGGCGCTCCCCCACCGGAGTTTCCTGCAGGTCCCGTGCGCCGGCGCGTAGGACCTCCGGATGCGCGTTCCGACGCGGACCCGCCGCCAGTGCTCGACGGCCCGGCCCCGGCGCCTGCCGGTCGACTGCCGCGGCGTGCTTCACGTGCCCGCGATGGTTCCGCCTTCCAGGGCTCAGCGGCCGGCCCGGACCTCGAACCACGCGTCGCGCCGCGGCCCTTCTGCGTCGAGAGCTGCTCGTAGGCGGCCTGGATCGCGAGGAATCGAGGCAGGGCTCGCTCACCGGCGGAGTCCGGGTGATTGGCTTTGGCCAGCGCCCGGTAGGCCCGCTTGACGTCGGCCGCGGAGGCTCCTGGGTTCAGTCCGAGGACGCGATACGGGTCGGAGGGCATCTTCCTACCCTCTGGGCACGAGCTCGTGGAGCGGAGCGAGTTCGAATGACGGGATCGCGTCGGCGCTCACCCGACCATGCGGGTCCGTCTCTGTGGGCCGGTGATAGCGCCCCAGCACGCGCACAGACTGGCCGGCAAGTACGCCGGCCTGCTGGAGTGCCTCAACCGTCGCGGCCCATGTCGAGCGTTCGAAGCCGCCCCCGTCTTCGATCTTGATCGCCATGCCCGAAGCCGCGACCTCGGTTCCGTTTCCCCTACTCCCCTTCATGATGGCCAGCCCTCGCAGGGCCTCCATCCCGCCCTTGGACACGACCCTGCCCGGCACCGCCTTCATGAGTGAGGTATCCAGGCGGTCACGGCTCCCAGCCACGAGGTCCGGGTGGGCCAGCATCGCGTCTCGGATGCTCGCCAGGGGCCTCGCCAGCGACGCTCGAGCGTCGCTCGTCGGGATCGCGTCGGGACCGGCGAGGAACGCGTAGGCTCGGGCAACGTCGCGGAGCGAAAACGCGTACGTCGGGATCCCGCAGCCATCGATACCGAGCTTGAGCTTGGCCGGTGTCGTCCCGAATGCTCGGGCAACCGCTCCCCGATACGCGACCTGGGCCGGGTGTCCCTCCAGCCAGTACCCGTCCGTCTCCCAGCCGTGGAGCCGACACAGGAGCAGGAAGACGGAGTGCTGGCCGGAGCACATGTGCCGGACGGGGCTCGCCTTCTCGCCATCCCGCGCGAGACGCGCCGCGGTCAGGGCATCGAGCGGCATGCCGTCCGATCCGCAGGCCAGCATCGCCTGGCTCACGCCGGTCCGGCGGTACAGGCCCTGGAGCGTCCGGACGTGCAGATCCTCGCCGGAATGGCTGCTCGCCATGAGCGCGAGTTCTGCAGGCTCGAGGGCGAACGCCTCGACGCCGCCCGCCTCCAGGAGGGCCACCAGGCCGAACGGTTTGACGCATGATCGGAGGTTGACGACGTGGTCCGGATCGCCGATCGCCCGAAGAATGCGGCCCGTGACGTCAACCTCGACGATATCCCCGCGGTGGACGCTTTCCTCGATGCCAGAGCGCATCTGGCGAACCAGAATCGGCGGCGGAATGCGCCGTTGATGGGGACGATCGGCGGGCTTGGCGGCTGGCACGGTACGAGACTACCGCGTCGCACCAATTCGTAGTGGCGCAATCGTTCCGAGGCGTGGAGCAGGACCCGCATGGGCTACGATGGCCTCCAGCCCATAACGAATCGCCCTGCTCGGGCGCCACCATCGGTACCCCGGAGGCTCGTCGATGTCGACGCCTACGCTCCACGTCTCGAAGCATCCCGCCGTCCAGCACAAGCTTGGCATCCTTCGCGATGTCAACACGGAACCCAAGAAGTTTCGCGAGGTCGTCCGCGAGCTGTCGTGGCTCCTCGGCTACGAGGCCCTCGCCGATGCCGGCCTGCGTCCCCTCGATGTTGAGACGCCGATCGAGACGATGCAGGGCGCCGAACTGGCCGATCGGATTGGGCTCGTACCGATCCTGCGGGCCGGCCTCGGCATGGTCGACGCGATGCTCGAGCTGATGCCGACGGCGCAGGTCTGGCACCTCGGGCTGTTTCGCGACGAGCGAACGCTCCGTCCTGTCGAGTACTACAACAAGCTCCCCGACTCAGCGAACGTGGATCTCTGCCTGATCCTCGACCCGATGCTCGCGACGGGTGGATCCGCCACCGCGGCCATCGAGGTGCTCAAGAAGTGGGGCGCGGTGCGAATCAAGCTCGTCAACCTGATCGCGGCGCCCGAAGGCGTCGCGGCGGTGACTGCCGCCCATCCGGACGTCGAGATCTTCACCGCTTCACTGGATCGCCAGCTCAACGACGTCGGCTACATCATGCCCGGCCTCGGCGATGCGGGCGATCGTCAGTTCGGCACCGGCGGCGCGGCGCGCTGAGAGGGCAAGCTTGCGGGGCCATGGGCCACTCAAACCGACAGGAATCAGAAAAGCCGGCTCCCGAAGGAGCCGGCTTTCGTGCTATCCGGGTGATCCGAACGGTTACTCGCCGCCCGGGGTGATCGCTACGACGCCCTTCTTGAAGTCCGTGCCCTTGAGGTCGTCCGTCAGGCCGGCAATCGCTTCCTGCGCGATGGTCGAGTCGTACGCTTCGACGCTCGGATCCTTGGTCAGGACGCCGGTCTGCTTCGAGACCTTGACGGTCTGCGAGTAGAAGATGGGATCGAGGACGCCCACGCCATCAGGACTCGGCCAGATGAGCGCGTTGACCTCGTTCATCATCCACGCCTGGTGCCCGGCACCTAGCGCGCTTCCTGCATCGGTCGTGTACTGAGCACAGTCCGCCGGATGATCGCGGCAGTAGATCCAGCCCTTGACCGAGGCCCGGACGAACCGGACGGCGACGTCCCGGTTGGTGCCCTCCTTGAGCCAGCTCCCACGAGCGAAGATGGCGTCCTGGAGCATGGCGACCCGCTGGTCATTCCAGTCAATGACGTTGAGGTCGTCCGCCGAGTACAGGGCGCCCGTCTCGGGATTGGTCGTCTCGAGCAGCTGCGCGTACTCGTTGTAAATCATCGCCTCGGCAACATCGATCTGCTTGTTGATGAGCAGGCTCATGTCGAACGGCTGGATGACCTTGGTGTAGTCGGTCCCGGCGACGAGGCCCTGGGCAAGCGCCCCGGCAGTGACCTCGAACTCATTGCCGAAGTCCCAGACGCCGATCTTCTTGCCCTTGAAGTCGCCTGGGCCCGTGATCCCGGTCGCCTTCCAGGAGACGGACAGGGTGCCCGAGCGCTGGAAGATCTGGGCGATATCCACGAGGTCCGAGCCGCTCTCGCGTGCCTGGAGGACCTTGGGAACCCAGCTGATCGTGAATTCCGGGCCATCAGGTGCCGATCCCACAGCCTGGGGGATGACATCGGGGCCGCCCGGTAGGATCTGGACCGTCAGATTCTCCGCGGTGAAGTACCCCTGACGATCCGCGGCAAAGTACCCGGCGAACTGGGCCTGCGGAGCCCACTGGAGCTGCAGGCGAACCGTTGCCGCTTCAGGCGCCGTTGTGGCGGGCGGCGCGCTGGCTCCCTGGCTCGCCGGCGGCCCCTGCGTGGGCGCCGTTGTCGGGGCTTGCGATGCGGCGCCGCCACAGGCCGCAAACACGAGCGCGGCTGTCGCGGTAAGTACGAGGACCTTGCTGGTCTTCATGCGCTCCTCACTATTGCTCCCGGACGCGGCCGGGGCCTCCTCCATGTCTGGCCAAAGACCAGTCGTGCGCACGATAGCGCGTTGTTGACTCCCTGTGGGATCGAGTTTCTGGCCGCCGGAGTTTCAGTCCTCGATGGCTCGGAGCGATGCATGCCACGGGATCACGATCCGCTCGAGCAGCACCGTGACGAGGTAGAACGTGATCCCCGTGATCGCAGTGAGGACGATGGCCGCCCAGGTCACATCGAAGCGCAGTGCGCTCGCACTCTGGACGATGACCCGCCCAAGCACCGTGGAGCTCCCGCCGAAATACTCCCCGACAATGGCGCCGATCAAGCTCAGCGTCGTGGCCAGCTTGAGAGCCGTGAAGAAGTACGGGAGCGCGTTCGGGATCCGGAGCTTCCTGAGAATCGCGCCCTCGCCCGCCGCGTAGGAACGCATCAATTCCAACGCCGACGGATCGACCTGGGTCAGGCCGCGCGTGACATTGGCCATCACCGGGAAGAACACCAGCACCGCGGCCATCATCATCTTCGAGAGTGGCGCGAGGACGCCGAACCAGTTGTTGAAAAGCGGCGCGAACGCAATGATCGGCACGGCGTTGGCCGCAACGGCAATCGGGAGCAGCACCCCACGGGTCGTCACCCAGCGCGACGTCGCAAAGGCCACCACGACGCCGGCGGTCGTGCCGATCAGCAGGCCACCCGCGGCTTCATAGAGCGTGGATTGGGCCGAGGCGAACAGCGGGAATTGCGGGCTCGACCAGTTCGCGATCAGGGCCGCGTAGATCGCCGACGGTTGCGGGAAGATGAACGCCTTGATCGCGAGCGCGCCGACCACGACTTCCCAGAGGACGAGGGTGCCCACGGCGACGAGCAGGGCCGGCAGGTAGTAGCCGACCCGCGTGATTGCACCGGACATTCGCGAACCAGCGGACGGGGGCGGCCCGGCGTTGCCGCGCAGGATTGGGGCAACGCTCATCCGACGGCGCCCTCGGCCATGGTGCGGGCTGCCGATCCGGCCGTGGCGTCGGCGGTCGCCTCACCCACGCGTAGGCCCTCACGGACTTCAGTGATCAACTCGAAGTACCGCGTTGACTCGCGGGTCAGGTCGGTCCGCGGTCGCGGGAGGTCGATGTCGATGATCTTCGTGATCCGCCCCGGGCGAGCGCTCATGACCACGACCCTCGACGACAGGAACACGGCCTCGGGGATCGAATGCGTCACGAATACGACGGTCGTCCCGGTCCGCTCCCAGATCCGCAGGACCTCCGAGTTCATGCGCTCGCGGGTCATTTCGTCGAGGGCCCCGAACGGCTCGTCCATGAGGAGTAGTGCCGGCTCAAACGCCAGCGCCCGAGCAATCGCAACGCGTTGCTGCATGCCGCCCGAGAGTTGATACGGGCGATGGGCGAGGAACCCGCCGAGCTCCATGAGGGCAAGCATTTCAGCGGCGCGTGTCGTCCGGCGCGCCGAATCCCAACCCATGACCTCGAGCGGCAGCTTGACGTTGTCCTCCACGGTTCGCCAGTCCATCAGGACGGGGGCCTGGAAGACCATCCCGTAGTCCCGATCGCGGCGCGCCTGGGCGGCGGGCTTGCCGTTGACGACGGCTGTCCCGTCCGTCGGTCCGGTCAGGTCTCCGATGATCCGGAGGAGGGTGCTCTTGCCGCACCCGGACGGCCCGATCAACGAGACGAATTCGCCGCGCGCGATGTCCAGGTTGATCGATTCGAGGGCAGTTGTGAACGGCCCATCCCCGACCCCGAAGACCTTGGCCACTCCCGAAAGCTGGACGACGCTGGCATCAGGCATGGGTGATCCCTCCCTCGAGCGGCTGGGTTGCGGGATGGATGGGCAGCGGCATGCGATCAGCCACTCGCCGCGGCCGGCCGGGACCGGAGGACGAGGATTTCGAGGACTCGGATGAGCATGAAGAAGGCGATTCCGAGCAGGGCCGTGATGAGGATGGTCGCCCACAACTTTTCGGGTCCGGTGATGTAGTACTGGTTGTAGGTGATGATCACTCGCCCGAGGCCCTCGCCGACGCCACCCGGGCCCTCCCCGACGATGGCCCCCACGATGCTCGCGGTCGCCGCGATCTTGAGTGCCGTGAACAGGTACGGCAGGGACGCCGGCAGGCGGAGCTTGACGTAGGTCTGCCAGGTTGAGGCCGCGTACGAGCGCATCAGCTCCATCGCCCGTGGATCGAATGAGCGCAGGCCCCGGATCATCGCGATCGCGACCGGAAAGAACGTCAGGTAGGTCGCGATGATGACGACACTGATGACGCTCTGGCCGAAGGCGAACACGATCATCGGGGCGAGCGCGATGATCGGGATGGTCTGGCTCGCGATGACGTACGGCACGAACGCCCGCTCGAGCAGCCTCGAGTGGACGAACGCCGTCGCGAGCGCCAGTCCGATGCCGGCGCCGAGCACGAACCCGAGCGCCGCCTCTCGCCAGGTGTAGAGCGCCGCGCCGGCGACGTGCTGCCAGAGGGTCACATCGGATCCGCGCTGGAAGGGCTGGAAGAGGGCCTGCCCAATGTTCCAGATGTGCGGCAGGTTCAGGTCGTTGACCGGGAACCAGCGGAACGGCGGGTTGTGGATCACAGGTCCCTGCGGACCGGTTCCGAACGCCCGCCAGGGAACACCGCCGAGGAACTTGGCGCCCTCCCAGAGCACGACCAGGACCACGACGAAGCCCACCAGCAGGGCGACCTGACGCCGGGCTCCCATCCCGAATCGCGCGCGAGTCGAAGTCGGCCGGGGCTCGCCCGACCCGACCGCGGCCATCTAGCCGGTTACCGCCTGGTCGGCGATGCCGAGCGCGGCGTCGATGACCTCGAAGCCCTCGGCCAGTTGTGCCTCGGTGATGCACAGGGGCGGGTTGGTATGGATCGAGTTGTTGGCGAGCATGGCGTAGACCCCGTTGTCACGGAGGTACTTGCCGATCGCCTTCATCTCATCGCTTGTCCCGTTGAACGGCGTCATCGGGGTCCACGGGTCCTGGCTCCGGACAAGATCCAGGATCCCAAACAGGCCGAGGTTCCGATGGGCGCCGATCGACGGATGCTTCGCCGCGAGGCGTTCGTGATGGGCACGCATGACCGGACCGAGACGGGCCGCGTTCTCGATGAGGCCATCCTCCTCGTAGACCCGGATCGTGGCCAGCGAGGCCGCGAGGCTGACCGGGTGCGAGCTGTACGTCAGGCCCCCGTAGAACATCTTCGATTCGAAGGCCTCCGCGATTTGTGGGCGCATCGCGACCGCGCCGAGCGGCAGGTACGAGCTCGTGAGGCCCTTGGCCATGGTCATCAAGTCCGGCGTCACACCGGCATGGTCGATCGCGAACCACTTGCCCGTTCGCCCGAACCCGGCCATCACCTCGTCGGCGACCATCAGGATGCCGTTGCGATCGCAGATGTCGCGGACGCCGGCGATGTAGCCGTCCGGCGGAATGAGGATGCCGTTGGTCCCGACGATGGTCTCGAGGAAGACCGCCGCGATGGTGCTCGCGCCCTCGTAGCGGATCACGTCCTCGAGCCCCTGGAGGCTTTCGGCCACGGGCCGCGGCTCGGCCTCGCCCCAACGATGCGTATCCGGGTATCGAACGACTCCCACGATGCCCGGCTCGTTCGCCCAGCGGCGCGGGTCGCCGGTCAGGGTCATGGCTCCGAGCGTCGCCCCGTGATACGAGCGATACCGAGCGAGGATCTTCTGCTTCCCCGTGTAGTGGCGGGCGAACTTGATGGCGTTCTCGATCGCCTCGGCACCCCCGAGTGTGAAGAAGACCTTGCTCATGTCGCCGGGCAAGATCTCGGCGAGCTTCTGGCCGAGGCGTCCGCGGATTTCCGTGGCGAAGGCCGGCTGCACGTACTGCAGCTTCGTGGCCTGCTCGGTGATCGCATCGATTACGCGCCGGTCACCGTGGCCAATGTTCACGGACATCAGCTGGCTGTTGAAATCGAGGATCCGCCGACCCTCGGGGGTGTACAGGTAGACGCCCTCGGCGCGGTCGATCGCAATCGGATCGAGAGCGCCTTGGACGGACCAAGAGAAGAAGGTATGAGCGCGATTGAGCGCGACGATCTCCGCGCTTGACATCGCGGTGGTGGTTTCAACAGCCATCGGGGGCTCCAGTCGATGCGGACAAACGTGTCCGTCGATTGTCGCAGATGCGGCCAGCCGACCTGTGGCGACTAAGAACCTCGGGTTCGCTCAGGGGCAGGCGATGGTGCCGGAGACGTGCACGGTCTCGCTGCTGACCAGGTCAACATCGAGCGTCATCGACTTGTGGTCCGGGGCAATCCCCTTCGCCAGCGTCTCGAGGAAGCCGGTCGTGCCGTCAACCAGCCACTTGATGGTGGCAGTATCCTTCGCGGTCGCCAGCGTGTTCTCGTCGATGTAGAACCCCTGACCGAGCCCGGGGTAGTCCACCTCGGTGGCTCCGAAGCCGAAGAGTTTCACCGCTCCGGAGCTGTCACGGCCCAGGTTGCACTGGCCGGCCGACCCCTTCGCGACGAACGATCGCGCACCGCTGAACACAAGGTCGACGGCGACCGTCCCGACCGTGGGTCCCGGAGTCGCTCCCTGGCTTGCGGTGGCCCCGGTCGGACTCGCGGGCGCACTCGACGGTCCCGACGATCCGGTCGGAGCCGACGGCGCCGCGGACCCACAGCCGGACAGGACCAGTACGGCCGCGAGGCCGAGCACGGGCGCCATGCGTGACAGTCCAACCATCGTGAAATCCTCCTCGATCCGGGACCGGAACCAGCGTTGTTCGAACCATAGCAGTCGCCAGGTCGCTATCGGTGGCGTTCGGTCTCTATGACGCCGCGGCCGGTGCGCTCGGGTATGCTCCGCGCCTGTGATGACTCCGTCGCTCTGGCGGCACGCCGATTTTCTGCGGCTGTGGACCGGCCAGACGATCTCCGAGCTCGGGACCGTCGTGACCCGGACGGCCGTGCCGCTGGTTGCCCTGCTTGTCCTCGGCGCGGGCCCGCGCGAGATGGCCTTCATCGTCGTTTCCGGTAGCGTCGCCATCCTGCTCGTCGGCCTCTTCGCCGGCGCGCTCGTCGATCGGGTACGGCGCCGTCCACTGCTCATCTGGACCGATGTGATCCGAGCCGCCCTGCTCTTCTCGATCCCGGTCGCCCATGTCGCCGGAAGCCTTGGAATGGAACAGCTCTATCTGGTGGTCTTCATCGAAGCCTGCCTCGGCGCGCTGTTTGATTCCGCCTACCCGGCCTACGTGCCGTCGCTCATCGGCATCGAGCGAGTCGTCGATGGGAACAGCAAGCTGGCGACGAGTTCGTCGCTCGCCGAGATCGGCGGACCGGGCCTCGCCGGCCTGCTCGTCCAGATCTTCAGCGCACCGTTCGCGATCCTCGTCGATGCGGTGTCGTTCCTCGTGTCTGCGATCACGTTGATCGCGATCCGCTCGCCCGAACCTGCCCGGCCCCTGCGCGCCTCGTCAACGTCCGTGCGCAGGGAGATCATCGAGGGCCTCGACCTGGTCCGTCGCCACCCCGTGCTCAGGCCGATCGCGCTGCGCTCCGTGCTCGCCCACACCGCCGGGTCGTTCTACGGAGTCCTCTACACGATCTACCTGATCCAGGATCTCCACCTGACGCCATTTTTGCTGGGGCTCGTGATCTCCGCCGGTGGCGTGGGCTCGCTCGTCGGCTCGCTCGTCGCGGCTCGGGTCATCAACAGGTTCGGACTCGGGCCGTCACTGATCTCCACGACGATCGCCGCGTCGATCGTCGGTGTCCTGGTACCGCTCGCACAGGGTCCGGTCATCCTCGCGACCGCGATGGTGTTCCTGCCTCAGCTCCTCGGCGACGGTCTGCAGACCATCGAGGGGGTCGCCGAGATCTCCCTGATCCAGGGTCTCAGCCCCGAGCACGTCCTCGGCCGGGTCAACGCGACACTCGAAGTGCTGTCCCATGGGATTGCCTACCCGATCGGGGCGCTGCTGGCGGCCGCGGTCGCCGAGGCCATCGGGGTCCGCGCGGGTATCGCGATCGGGTGGGCCGGTATGGCGATCTCGATCCTGCTGCTCGTGCGCTCGCCCCTGCCGCGGGTCAGGCGAATCACGGACGTCGTCGCCGACTGACGGATACGAATCCGGGACGCCACGCTCGGTGTACGCTCTGGTCGGATCGCCGAGCGCGCTCGCGCCGACAAGGTGGATCGAGCCGCAACACAGAGAGCCGCAAAGGGGAACCGATGCCGAGAGTCGTACGGGGCGCGCTGCTCCAGGCCAGCTGGACCGGCGACAAGGAGTCGATGATCCAGAAGCATGAGGCGCAGGCCCACGAGGCCGCGAAGCAGGGCGCCCAGGTGATGCTCTTCCAGGAGCTGTTCTACGGGCCCTACTTCTGTCAGGTACAGGATCCTCAGTACTACAGTTATACCGAGCTGATCCCGGACGGCCCGACGACGAAGCGGATGCAGGACCTCGCGAAGCAGACCGGCATGGTCCTGGTCGTCCCGATGTACGAAGAAGACGCGCAGGCCTCGGGGATCTACTACAACACGGCCGCGGTCATCGACGCCGACGGCAAGTACCTCGGCAAGTACCGCAAGACCCACATCCCGCACGTCAAGGGCTTCTGGGAGAAGTACTACTTCCGGCCGGGGAACATGGGTTACCCCGTGTTCGAGACCGCGGTCGGCAAGGTCGGGGTCTACATCTGCTACGACCGGCACTTCCCGGAGGGTGCCCGCGCGCTCGGGCTCAACGGCGCCGAGATGGTGTTCATCCCGAGTGCCACCAGCCGCGGCCTGTCCGAATACCTGTGGCGAATCGAGCAGGTCAGCCACGCGGTCGCCAACGGCTACTTCGTCGGCACGATCAACCGGGTCGGGATCGAGGCCGACATCGGCGAGGACGATTTCTACGGCCAGAGCTACTTCGTGGATCCGCGCGGCCAATTCATCGGCAGCGTCGGCGACCCGTACGCCGAGGAGCTGATCCTCCGGGACATGGACCTCGACGTTGTTCAGGAGGTCCGCCAGACCTGGCAGTTCTACCGCGATCGCCGTCCGGACGCGTACGGGGATCTCGTCCGACCGTAGCAAGCGGGCCGGAAGATCCCGGACAGAGGTACCTCATGGATTTCGGATTCACCCTCAAACTGGAACATACCGTCGATCGGACGATTGCGATCACGCGACAGGCCGAGGGGGCCGGTTTCTCGCACGGCTGGGTGTTCGACTCCCACATCCTGTGGCGGGACCCGTACCCCCTGCTGACGCTGATGGCCCTCAACAGCGAGCGACTCCGCCTGGGCACCTGCGTCACCAACCCGGGTACTCGCGAGCCATCAGTGACGGCATCGACGCTCGCATCACTCCAGGAGATCTCCGGTGGTCGCATGGATCTGGGCATCGGCCGAGGCGACTCGGCTCGTCGGATGCTCGGAAAGCCGCCGATCACGATGGCCGGGACCGAAGAAGCGATCAAGGTCATCCGCGAACTGGTGGAAGGGCGCCCGGTGGTCTATGAGGGCACCGAGCTGGTGTTCCCGTGGTCCGGGAAGTGGAAGCTGCCGGTCTGGATCGCCGGGTATGGGCCGATGGCCCTGGCGATGACCGGCCGCGTGGCCGATGGGGTGATCCTGCAACTCGCGGACCCGGACCTGATTCGCTGGTTCGTATCGATGGTCCGGGACGCATCTGTTGCCGCGGGTCGCGAGGCCGATGCAGTCAAGGTCATGGCCGCCGCGCCCCTGCATGTCGGGCCGCGCGAAGAGGCGCGGGATCGGACGCGCTGGTTCCCGGCGCTGGTAAGCAACCACGTCGTCGACCTCGTGAACAAGTACCCGCGCGAGCAGCTCCCCGATTCGCTGACCGGCTACATCGTCGATCGCTCGGGCTACGACTACAACCATCACGCCGAGGTCGGATCGTCCAATGCCGGCTTCGTCGGTGACGAGGTGATTGACCGCTTCTGCGTCCTCGGGTCGGCATCCGAGGTCGTCGACAAGCTGGGCGTACTTGCCGAAGCTGGTGTCGACCAGTTCAATGTGTACCTCATGAATGGAGACGAGGAAGAGCAACTCGAGATCATCGGTCGCGACGTCATCCCGCACATCTGAGCGTCGGGAGCGTCCCAGCTGGATCGGAGGCAACCATGACTGACAAGAAGGCGAAGACCCCCAAGAAGCCGAAGCAGAACAAGCCCAAGCCCGCGAAGTAGCACGGTTCGATCGCGCGGGACCTGCCGCCGATCGACCGAGGGCCTATCGACGAAGGATCGGCGCGGCCGATCCACAACGAATCGGCGCGGCTGACGAGACCGCGTTCCAAGCGGCGCCCCCGGAGGCAGATACCGATGCGCACCCTGATCACGAACGGCCTGATCGTCACGGCGGACGGCTCGTACGCCGCGGATGTCCTCATCGATGGCGAGACGATCGCCGCGATCGGGGCGGGCATGGCCGGCATGACCGGCGTCGATGAGACGATCGATGCGGCCGGCAAATACGTGATCCCGGGCGGCATCGACGTCCATACCCACATGGAGCTGCCGTTCGGGGGAACAGCAGCCAAGGACACGTTCGAGACCGGGACGCGCGCCGCCGCCTTCGGCGGGACGACCTCGATCGTCGATTTCGCCGTGCAATCCCGCGGATCGTCACTGCGCGAGGGCCTCGACACCTGGCACGCGAAGGCCGAGGGCAACGCCATCCTCGACTACGGGTTCCACATGATCATGAGCGACGTCAACGACGACACGCTCAAGGAGATGGACACGCTTGTCGCCGAGGGCGTCCCGGACTTCAAGCTGTTCACGGCCTATCCGGGCGTTTTCTACAGCGATGACGGCGCGATCTTCCGGGCGATGCAGCAGACCGGCAAGAACGGCGGCTTGATCATGATGCACGCGGAGAACGGCATGGCCATCGACGTCATCGCCGCCGATACGGTCGCGGCCGGCGTGACCGACCCGATCGGGCATGGACTGGCGCGCTATTCCATTCTCGAGGGCGAGGCCACGAACCGGGTCATCCGGCTGGCGCAAGCGGCCAAGGTGCCCGTCTACATCGTCCATCTCTCTGCTCGCGAAGCGCTCAACGCCGTGCGGATGGCCCGTGACGAAGGCCTCCCGGCATTCGCCGAAACCTGCCCGCAGTACCTCTTCCTCTCGCTCGACGACATGGGCAATGGCTTCGAGGGCGCCAAGTTCGTCTGCTCGCCGCCGCTTCGGTCCGAGGACCACCAACCCGAGCTCTGGAAGGGCCTCGTCAAGGGCGATCTCCAAGTCGTTGCCACCGACCACTGCCCATTCGATTTCCACGGGCAGAAGGAGCTCGGACGAGGCGATTTTCGTAAGGTCCCGAACGGCCTGCCGGGTGTCGAGGATCGCATGGACCTGCTCCACGATGGTGGCGTCGTGGGCGGCAAGATCACGAAGGAGCGGTGGGTCGAGATCACCTCGACCTCGCCGGCCAAACTGTTCGGCATGTATCCGCGCAAGGGTGCGGTGACGGTCGGGTCCGACGCGGACCTCGTGATCTACGACCCGAACCGGAAGCGGAAGATCTCGGCCAAGACGCATCACATGGATGTCGACTACTCGTGCTACGAGGGCCGGACCGTCCAGGGCGCCAGCGACATTGTCTTGAGCCGCGGGTCGGTGGTGGTGCGGAACGGTGAGTTCACCGGGCGCAAGGGCCACGGCAAGTTCCTGAAGCGGGCACCGGCCGACTACGCGCGCATGGCCTAAGGTGGGGCCGGTCGACGTCCGGCATCCGGCGCTGCCGGACCTGTTCGATCCCGCGCTCCCGAATGCCCCGCTGCTGTTCGGGATCCTCGCCGGTGACCTGCCGGGACGGGCCATCGCAGACGATGCCGAGCATCCGACCATGGCCGCCGTCCAGGCGCCGAATGCGATCGCCTTCACTAGCCGGACGACCCGACAGGCCGACTTCGATGCGACGTTGTCTGGTCTGCGGCGAGACGCGACCGTCGGCCTCGTCTGGCCAGGCGACAGCGCGGGATCGGTCGAGCCGGAGGCGCCGGCCCGAAGCATCGCCCGGCTGGGGTTCGACGCGATCGATCCTGCCGACGAACGATTCGCCCGACTCCGTGCTGACCTGCCGGCCGATCTGACGGTCCGCCCGATGGACCCCGAGTTGTTGGCCCGCTGCGAGTGGCTCGAGTTGGTCGTTGACGCGCACGGGTCGATCGAGGCGTTCCTCGCCCGCGGATCGGGTTTGTGTCTGATGCGCGGCGACGAGATCGTGGCCGAGGCGTATGCCCCGTTCATCGGTCGGGGCGTCGCCGAGGTGGGCGTGGTCACGCCCGAGCCGCATCGCGGCCACGGCTACGCCTCCGTCGCGATCGCCTTCCTCGCCAAGGTCCTGGCGGGTCGCGGCCTCGCGATGTACTGGAGTTGCGATGCCGACAACGACGCGTCCATCCGGGTCGCGGCCAAGCTGGGGTTCGGACCGCCCCGCCCGTTCGGGATCCTCCTGTATCGACCGCTCGAGGCCTAGGTGGATCGCCGGTCGTGGCGGGGCGAGCTCGAGCATCACGAGCCCACGCCAGGCGAGGCTGGCGACCTTGGCCCTATCGTGCTCGATGGCGGCCTGGCGACGGAGCTGATGGCGCGTGGCCACGACCTCTCCGATGCGCTGTGGTCCGCGCGGCTGCTGCTGACTGATCCGGAGGCCATCGGAGCCGCACACCTGAGCTACTACCGAGCGGGTGCACGGGTGGCCATCACTGCGAGCTACCAAGCCTCGATCGAAGGCTTCGCCGCAGCTGGGCTGGACCGCGCCGACGCGCTCGAACTCATCCGGCGCAGCGTCCGGGTCGCCGCGAGTGCGCGCGACACGTTCCGTGCCGAGACCGGTGACGACGGCACGCTTCTGGTTGCCGGGTCCGTCGGGCCGTACGGCGCGATGCTGGCCGACGGCTCCGAGTACCGCGGCGACTACGACGTCTCCGATGCGACGTTGGCAGTCTTCCATCGACCGCGGATGGAGGCGCTTGTGGAGGCCGGCGCAGACCTGCTGGCCATCGAGACGATCCCGACCGTCCGCGAGGCCGAGGTCGTGGTCCGCCTCCTCGGCGAGGTCGACCTGCCGGCGTGGCTGAGCTATTCGTGCCGGGACGGCGCCTCGACGTCGGCGGGCGAGGAATTCGAGGATGCGGTAGCCCTCGGCGACGACCCGCGTATCGTCGCGGTCGGCGTGAATTGCACGGCACCGCGGTTCGTGCCGCAGCTCCTCGCTCGAGCGCGGGTCACCACAGACCGCCCGCTGATTGCCTACCCGAACGGCGGCGACCGATGGGATGCCGAGGATCGGACATGGGTCGCCGATGCCGGCGGCGGGTTCGAGCCCGCCGCGGTCGCGACGTGGACCGTGCTCGGGGCGACCTGGCTGGGTGGCTGCTGCGGCACCCGTCCCGCCGAGATCCGCGAACTCGCCGACGCGGTGACGGCCGGACGAGGGTCGCGCTCGGGCCAGGTTCAGGATCGGGCCGGGGCGACGAGGGTCGAGCCGGGTTGACGAGGGTCGGGCATGGGCCGCGTCCCGGCGTGACGAGCGCCGGCTCACCCAGCCGTCGACTCGAGAGGTGCCCGCCGCCAGGCGTAGAGGCGGGTCGCGCGGATGTCGGCCCAGATCAGGCCGGGCGCCGAGGGTAGATCTCCCGCTGCCTCGAGAGCGCGGACCCACCCGATCGATGAACCACCAAAGCGAACGGAGAACAACTCCGGGTAGCGAGCCACGAGTTCGCGGTTCGCCCTCGTGGCTCGGACGACCCAGCACCCGGCGATGCGGTGTTGCCCCTCACCCCAGAGCGAGGCCGCGACCGCATCAGCCTCCGCGATCTTTCGATTCGTTGGTCGGACGGCCGCACCAATGTTGCCGATCGTGTTCCACGCCTCCACCAGAACCAGTCGCTTCCTTCGATCGTCGCGAAGACCGACGTCGACCGAGTAGCGGGGGTTGTCGGGCCGCGTAGGCAACTCGAATGTCGCCCGATAGCCCGCTCTTCGCCCGAGCCGGAGGATCAACTCCTGAATCGCTAGGTGGCCGGCATCAGCCGGCTCGTCGAGTCGATCTCGCTGGAGATCCACGATCAGCGGCCGATCCACTGCCAGCGCCAATCGCTGCCAGGTGTCGAGCGTCAAACCGGCGCCACCGCCCCGCTCGGCGGCCGATATCGTCGACCGTGCCACGCCGACCAGGTCTCCCACCTGACGTTGGGTCAGTCGGCGTCGCCGGCGCGCCATCGCCAGTTGACCGCCAAGTCGCGCAGCCTGCTCCTGAGTTCGGCGGCGGGCGTCGATCGCGAGTTCTCCGCGCTTGCGCTTGACCATGTCGAGTGCATGGTCACATTGAACGCATGTCTGCCGATCTACGAACGGTTCACTCCGACCAAGCCCAGAGATGTGGCCCTCGATACCGGAGCGACGTCTTTCGTCACGTCTCCTGGACGCCCCGTCGAGTGGGCCCGCTGCCGCGATGGAGATGCCTGTGACGGAACAGCTGCGTCGCCAAGTGCCCGGGCTGTTGGGGCGGTCCTAGTCCATCGCGCTTGTGCTCGCGGCGTCCATGCAGACGACAAGGTTGACTCGAAGCCTTGATCGTCGAGCGAGTCCGGCCGATCGGGGCTGAGCGGCGGTACGGGGCTGAGCGGCGGCACGGGGCTGAGCGGGGCGGCACGGGGCTGAGCGGGGCGGCACGGGGCTGAGCGGGGCGGCACGAGGCTGAGCGGCGCTGAGCCGCGGCCGCCGCGCCCTGACCGCCGCCTACCGCGCCCTGACCACCGCCTACCGCGTACGCGGGAAGCCCAGGTCCACCTTGCTCGTGCCCGGATCCGGCCAGCGCGACGTGACGATCTTGGAGCGCGTGTAGAACTGGATGCCCTCGGGCCCGTACATGTGGAGGTCGCCGAAGAGCGAGGCCTTCCAGCCACCAAAGCTGTAGAACGCGACGGGCACCGGCACCGGGACGTTGATCCCGACCATCCCGACGTTGACATCGAACTGGTACTGGCGGGCCGCTCCCCCATCGCGGGTGAAGATCGCGGTCCCGTTGCCATATGGGTTGTCGTTCACGAGCTGAAGCGCCTCGTCATAGGTCCCGACGCGGGTCACGGTGAGGACCGGCCCGAAGATTTCGTCCCGGTAACAGTCCATGCCCGGGGCGACGTTGTCGATGAGCGAGGTTCCGAGGAAGAACCCGTCTGACGACTCGTAGAGTGGGTGCTCGCGTCCATCCGCGACGACCGTCGCCCCTTGCTCAGCGGCACTGTCCAGGTATGACGCCACCTTGTCCCGGTGGACCTTCGTGACGAGCGGTCCCATCTCGGATTCCGGGTCCGTGCCCGGTCCGACCTTGATCTTCGGCAGGCGCTTCGCGATTGCCTCGACCAGCGGATCCGCAACGGAGCCGACCGCAACGACCGTGGCGACCGCCATGCAGCGCTCACCAGACGAACCATAGCCCGCCGAAACGGCGGCATCGGCGGCCATATCAACGTCCGCATCCGGCAGCACGATCATGTGGTTTTTGGCGCCGCCGAGTGCCTGGACGCGCTTGCCGTTTTTGGTCCCGGTCTCGTAGATATACCGGGCGATCGGCGTCGAGCCGACGAAGCTGACCGCGGCGATGTCGGGATGATCGAGGATCCGGTCCACCGCGACCTTGTCGCCGTTTACGACGTTGAAGACGCCGGCCGGGACCCCCGCCTCGGCCAGGAGCTCAGCCATGAACAGCGAGGCGGACGGATCCTTCTCTGATGGCTTGAGGATGAACGTGTTGCCGCAGGCGATCGCGTTGGCGAACATCCACATCGGGACCATCGCCGGGAAGTTGAACGGCGTGATCCCGGCGGCGACCCCGAGCGGCTGACGGATCTGGTAGACATCGATGCCCGTCGAGACCTGCTCTGAGAACCCGCCCTTCATGTGGTTCGGAATTCCGGTCGCGAATTCGAGGTTTTCGATGCCGCGGGCGATCTCACCCAGCGCGTCAGAGGGAACCTTGCCGTGCTCGGCCGTGAGGTGGGCGGCGAGCTCCGTGCGATGGGCGTCCACAAGGTTCCGGATCCGGAACATGATCTCGGTTCGCTTCGAGAGCGACGTCGCGCGCCAGGCCGGAAACGCAGCCTTGGCGGCGGCAACGGCGGCATCGACCTCGGCGATCGACGCGAAATCGACTTCTCGCGCGATCTGGCCGGTCGCCGGATTGAAGACTGGTCCGCGGCGGCCGGAGGTACCCGCCACGCGGCGACCTCCGATCCAGTGGGGAACGATGTCAGTGTCGGTGGACGGGCGAGCCATGTCCGGCTCGGCGGTCTGGGTCATCTTGTGGAACCTCGATTGGGCGCATGCCGCGCGACGATGTGGAATGAACGATACCGCGCCCGACAAATTCCGCCGGGCGAGTGGATTGGCAGCGTCGAGCGCGCAGCGTGGCGCGTGGCGCGTGTGCCTGGGCCGGGCCTAACGAGTTCGCAATCGCCAGGCAATCGCGAGGCACCCAGCGACCAGCAGCATCAGGATCAACTGTTCCGCGCGGAACGGCCCGAGGATGGCCGGGTCACGCCAAGTGAAGGCCACGACGGCGCGTCCGATACCCCACAGGGCCAGCGCCACGAGCAGGGCTGACCCGTCACGCCTGGCGAACGCGCGGCGACGAAGCGCGACGCCCATCGCGAGCAGGACGATGAGGGTGATCGCGGCCTCGTAGATCTGGGCCGGGTGCGAAGGCAGATACGCGGCGAGGCTGCTCCATGGACCGTCGCCGACATAGGCCGTCGCCCAGGGCAGATCGGACAGCGACCCCTGGCCATCGGCGGCCAGTGTTCCGGTCAACTTGCCGAGCCCGAGGGCTACGAGTGTGGGCAAGGTCGCCGCGTGCATCCAGCGATCGATCTGGGCGTCCATGAGGTCCGCGATGAACATCGCCCCGAGAATGGCCCCGGGTACCGCCAGACCAAGGCCGAGGCCTCCCTGCGTCGGATCGAGGATCGCGGCGGGGTGGGCGATGTAGTAGTCGAGATGATTGAGGACGTAGTCGACGCGCCCTCCGAGGACAGCTCCCGGGACCATGCCGAGGACGAGAAAGGGCAGCTCCGCGGCACGAAGGCTCGGTGGTGGGACGTACGGACTCGCGGCGGGTGTGCGCTGGGCCACCCGCGCCAGCAGCATCAGGGCAACGAAGAGCACCGCCACGATCGCGAGCGTCTGAATTCGGACGCTGACGTCGCCGAAATAGATGAGCGGGTCGAATTCGAACGTGATGACAGCGGGCATCAGGCGGGCCGGCATGGGCAGCGAGCGCTGAGGTCGGTGCGTGCAGTCACCGTTGGAGTGTAGCGGGCACCAGGCGCAGACAGCCTCGGGGCCAGGGTGGCCCCGCAGACCGGACTCGGGCGCGTGATCGCACCCGGTCAGGCGTGGAGCTTGTCGACCAGCTCCTGGACCGCGGCAGCGGATCGCTGGAAGGCCGTGTTCTCCTCGGCCGTCAGGTCGATCTGGATGATCCGCTCGATGCCCCTTGATCCGAGGACCACGGGCACGCCGACGAACAGCCCATCGACGCCGTACTCACCATCGAGGCGGACCGCACAGGGCAGGACACGCTTTCGATCGCGAAGGATCGCGTCGACCATCTCGTAGGTCGAGGCCGCCGGAGCGTAGTAGGCACTCCCGGCCTTGAGCAGGGCCACGATCTCGGCGCCGCCGTTGGCCGTCCGATCGACCAGGGCCGCGACGCGTTCCGGGCTCATGAGCTCCGTGATGGGGATGCCGGCGACCGTGGAGTAGCGCGGCAACGGGACCATCGTGTCGCCGTGGCCACCCAGCACGAACGCGTGCGTATCCTCGACCGAGACGCCCAGCTCCATGGCGATGAACGTCCGGAACCGGGCCGAATCGAGAACCCCGGCCATGCCGATGACGCGCTCGCGAGGAAAGCCCGAGGCCTCGATCGCAACGTGGCACATCGCATCGAGCGGGTTGGTGACGATGATCAGGATGCAGTCCGGCGAGTGCTTGACCGCCTGCTCCACGACCGAACGAACGATGCCGGCGTTCTTCGCGAGGAGATCGTCCCGGCTCATTCCCGGCTGCCGCGCGAGCCCCGAGGTGACCACCACGATGTCCGACCCAGCCGTATCGAGGTAATCGTTCGTGCCGGTGATCCGCGCGTCGTGGCCCATGACCGGGGCCGCTTCGGCGAGATCGAGGGCCTTGCCCTGCGGGAGCCCCTCGACGATGTCGACGAGAACGACGTCGGCCAAACCGGCTTCGGCGATCCGCTGAGCGGTGGTGGCGCCGACATTGCCGGCTCCGACGACGGTCACTCGTGGGCGATTCATAGCGTCTCCAGGCTCCGAATTGTGCTGAGAAGCATGCTCCGCTCAGCCCTCGCCGAGCTTGGCCGGGCCGGCATCGCGAACCGCGGGGCTCACTCCGTCTGCGTAGGCAGCGAAATTGGCGTGGAACATCGCCGCGATGCGCCGGGCCGCCCGATCGTACTCGGCCGGGTCCGACCAGGTCGTGCGCGGAAAGAGGACCTCAGTGGGAACGCCGGGGACTTCGGTTGGGACAGCGACCCGGAAGATCGGATCCTCGATCGTCGGCACGTCAGCGAGGGCGCCGTTGATCGCGGCCCGAACCATGTTCCGCGTGTGATTGATATTCATCCGTTGCCCGACGCCGTACGGACCACCGGTCCAGCCCGTGTTGACCAGCCAGACGGGGACATCGAACTCCTCGAGCCGATCCATCAGCATGTGGGCGTATACGCCCGGATGGCGTGGCAGGAACGGCGCCCCGAAACCAGCCGAGAACGTCGCGGTCGGCTCCTTCACGCCGATCTCGGTGCCGGCGAGCTTGGCCGTGTAGCCCGAGATGAAGTGGTAGGCGGCCTGCTCACGTGTCAAGCGCGAGATCGGCGGCAGCACGCCGAACGCGTCGGCGGTCAGGAAGACTACCGTCCGAGGCGTCCCGGCAGTGCCGTCCGGGTCCGCGTTACCGATGAAATCGAGCGGGTAGGCAGCGCGTGTGTTCTCGGTGAATCGCTCGCTGTCCAGGTTGAGGTCGCGCGTGATCGGGTCGATGTCGACGTTCTCAAGGATCGTCCCGAAGCGCTTCGTGGCCGAGAAGATGTCCGGCTCGTACATCGGCGACAACCGGATCGTCTTGGCGTAGCAGCCACCCTCGAAGTTGAACGTGTACTCCGGGCCCCAGCCGTGCTCGTCGTCACCGATGAGGCTGCGCTGCGGGTCGGCGGACAGCGTCGTCTTGCCAGTCCCGGAGAGGCCGAAGAAGACGACCGGATCGCCCTCGCTTCCGACGTTGATCGAGGAATGCATCGGCAGGACGCCCTCGTCGGGCATGAGGTAATTCATGACCGTGAAGGCCGACTTCTTGATCTCGCCGGCGTACATCGTGCCGACGATGATGATCTCCATCCGCTTGAGATGGACCAGGATCGCGGTGCCGCTCCGGGTACCCTCGGTGGCCGGATCCGCCTGGAACGACGGCACGTTGATGATCGTGAAATTCGGCTTGAACGACGCGAGATCCGCGGCCGTCGGGTTTCGGAAGAGGTTTCGGGCGAAGATGCTCGCCCAAGCGGTCTCCGTGTAGACCCGGAGCGACCGGCGATGGGTGGGATGCGCCCCGATGAACAGGTCCTGGCTGAACAGGTCACGTTCGCGAATGTAGGTCATGAGCCGCTCGCGGAGCCGGTCGTAGTGTTCCTCGGAAATCGGATGATTCACGTCGCCCCACCAGACCTTGGCCTCGGACGATGGCTCGACGACGATGAACTTGTCTTTGGGCGATCGACCCGTGTGCAGGCCCGTCCGAACCACGAGCGGACCCTCGGCCGCGAGCACGCCTTCACCGGCGCGAAGGGCAAGCTCGTAGAGCTCCGCGATCGAGAGATTGGTCCGACCGGGCCGCGCGAGGCTCTTCCTCGATCCGGGAATGGTTGCTGTCGTCATGGTCATCGGTCTCCTCGGCGCAGACGGCAGGCAAAGGCGCCCAGCCCGTCAGGGCTTCGAATCGACCGGCCGCGCGTCGGGCGGACCAGAGGCCCGCGAGAGTCGGCTTCCGCAGTCGCAACTATTGGCTGCGATGGTAGCACTCGGGAGACGCCGCGGTTGCGAAATGGTTGCGAGCCCGCACCACCGACCGTAGTTTCAGGCGTTTGCGAGTGCCTGGCCCAGGTCTCGAATGAGGTCGGCGGCCGCCTCGATCCCGACGGACAGGCGAACGAGGTCCTCGGGTACCTGGAGCGACGTTCCGGCGACCGACAGGTGCGTCATCTGGGCCGGAACTTCGATCAGCGACTCGACGCCCCCGAGTGATTCGGCCAGCGTGAAGATCTTGGTGCCCTCGGCGATCGCATTGGCGCGTTCGGCGGCCGTCCGGCCGTGTCGCCCGCCGGCTGTCGGGCGGAACGAGACCATGCCCGAACCGCCGCTCATCTGGCGTGCCGCGGTCGCGTGCTGCGGGTGGGCGTGGGTGCCCGAGGTGAGGCCCGGATGTCCGACCCACGCGATGTCGTCGCGGGCCGCCAGGAACGTCGCCACCGCCAGTGCGTTCTCAACATGGCGCGCGACCCGCAGATGGAGCGTCCTGAGCCCACGCAGCGCGAGGAAGCAATCAAACGGTCCCGGGACCCCGCCCATCGCGTTCTGGAGGAATCGCAGGCGTTCCGCGACAGCCGGGTCCCGCGTGACGGCAATGCCCAGGACCGTGTCACTGTGGCCGGCGAGATACTTGGTCGCGGAGTGGAACACGATGTCCGCCCCGTGGTCCAGCGGACGCTGGAGGGCCGGCGAGGCGAACGTGTTGTCGACGACGAGCAGCGGGCGGTCGGGCGCCCCGACGAACCGGTCCTGGATGGCCTTCGCCGCTCCTGCAATGTCGATGACCTTGAGGAGCGGGTTGGTGGGTGTCTCGAACCAGACCAGTCGGGTGCGTTCGGTCATGGACTCCCAGAGCGCGTCCGGGTCTCCCGCGAGGTCCGCGTACCGGGCGTCGACGCCATTGCTGCGTCGGACGCGTTCGAGGTAGCGGTAGGTGCCGCCGTACACGTCGTCGCCGACGACGATCTCGGAGCCGGACGGTGCCAGCTCGGCAATGGCCGCGGTCGCCGCGGAACCAGAGGCGAAGGCAATCCCCTCCCCGCCGCCTTCGAGCGCGGCAACGGCCCGCTGCAACCGGTCCCGGGTGGGGTTGACCGAGCGCGCGTAGTCATATCCGCCCCTCGGGCGGTTGACGCCGTCCTGCGCGTACGTGCTCGTCTGGTAGATCGGCGGCGCCACGGCGCCCGTCAGCTCGTCGGGTTCGGCGCCCGCGTGCACGGCAAGCGTCTCGAAGGAAAGTTCGGCGTTCAGGTCGTCAGCGCGCATGGCTCGCATCATCGCACCGTCGCGGTTCCCAGGCACGTTGTTGACCGACGGACGCCGCCGCGATTGAAGGCTTTGCATGCCGCGCCTCGCGCCCTGATCGGGCTGGTTCATCAGAATCGCACTGCTTGAGCGTGGCCGTACCCGACTTCGGTCGATTCCGTCGCTCTGCCGAGCGTGGACGGATCTGCCTTGATCAACCAGATCGATCAGCGCATGGGAAGTCGCCACGCAACAACCTCCATGGGAGTCGCAGCCAGGCCTCGCGGCGGTTCGCAGATCCCGGCATCGGCGGGCCGCTGGGCGCGTACTTTCAGCGGTGGGCGAGGTACTCGAGAACGTCCAGCTTCGTGAGCACGCCGGCGGCGCGGCCGGCTCGCACGGCGAGAGCAGCCGGGCTGCCACTCGCGAGGAGTGCGAAGGCATCATCGAGTGACGCCTCGACGGCGACCGTCGGTAGCGGTTTGTCCATGACCTCGCCGATGGTCCGTTCGACGATCTCGGGGTTCCGGTAGGCGCGATCAAGGAGCCCCTGCTCGCTGACCGACCCGACGATCCCCTCGAGCGCATCACCTTCCGGGTCCTGCGATACCGGCAGCTGGCTGATCCCGAATCGCTGGAGCGTGTCAATCGCCTCGCCGACCCGGTCCGTGGTCCGAGCGAGGACAACGGCCGGCATGTTGGCCCCGCCCTGACGATCGGCAAGGAGTTGGGCGACGCGAACGACGGCTCCGGTCGTCGCCAGGAGCCCGTTGGCACGCATCCATTCGTCGTTGTAGAGCTTCGAGAGGTAGGACCGGCCGCCGTCGGGGAGCACGACGACCAACACGGCGCGCTCGACGGCCGCGGCGCCCTGCGCCATGACCCGTCGTGCTTCATCGAGCACGGCGACAACCGCGGTCCCGCACGATTCGCCGGCGAGGATCCCCTCTTCCCGAGTGATCCGGCGGGCCATGAGGAACGAATCGCGGTCCGAGACACGGACCCAGCGATCGACGACCGACGGGTCGTGGGTGCCCGGCATGAAATCCTCGCCGACGCCCTCGGTCAGATAGGGCCGGGCGACGTCGCCGGACAGGATGCTCCCTTCCGGATCCGCGCCGATGATCTGGATCGCAGGGTTCTTCGACTTCAGGTAGTGCCCGATCCCCGAAATGGTCCCTCCGGTCCCCGCGCTCGCGATCAGATGGGTGATCCGGCCCTCGGTCTGGTCCCAGAGCTCTGGGCCGGTGGTCCGCTCGTGAGCGGCCGGGTTCTCGGCATTCCAGTACTGGTCCGGCTTGAAGGCTCCGGGGATGTCCCGAGCGAGCCGTGCCGCGACCGAGTAGTAGGACTCCGGCGATTCGGGCTCGACGTTCGTGGGACACAGCACGACCTCGGCGCCATATGCGCGCAGGAGGGCCTGCTTTTCGGGCGATTGCTTGTCGGCCATCACGAAGATGCAGCGATAGCCCTTCAGGACAGCTGCGATCGCCAGCCCGTGCCCCGTGTTCCCGGATGTCGGCTCGACGATCGTGCCACCGGGCTTCAGGAGTCCGGCGCGCTCCGCTGCCTCGATCATCGGCAACCCGATTCGGTCCTTGACCGACCCGCCGGGGTTCATGGCTTCGAGCTTGGCGAGGATGAGCGGCTGGGCTGCCTCGGGACCGAGATCCCGCGTGACGCGGGTCAATCGGACGAGCGGCGTTCCGCCAACGAGATCGAGGATGGACTCGGCGTATTGCATGCCGGGAGTGTAGAACGGGCGCCCCGGTACCGGCCCGCCTTCTGCCGCTACCGGCCCGCCGCTCGGTCGGCGAGACGCTCATCCGCGATCGCATCAGCGGCCGATCTGCTGATTCGATGACCAGTGAGTGCCGCGAGGAACGGCTCACGAGCGAGGCTCAGGAGCTCGACATCGGTCGTGGCCCGCACCGTCGCGGTTCGCGGGATATCGCGAACGAGGGCGATCTCGCCGAAGAACTCGCCCGGACCCTCGTGGCGAACAAACCGGCCGCCAATCGTGACCTCGACGGTGCCGGACACGATGAGGTGGAACCGATCGCCCGCCTCACCCTCGGTGATGATCGCGGTGCCTGCCGGGGCGGTCCACGCGCTGGCTCCGCCCGCCAGGCGCTCGACGACCGCCGGCGCGAGCGGAGCGAACATCGGGACCCCACGCAGTGCATCGAGCCACGCGTCCGGCACAACGACCCCGGTGTCGATCGCGCGCAGGGCGCGCCACGTCAGGGCGGCGATCGTAGGCATGATCAGGCCGGCCACGATCAGGGCACCCTGCGGGCCGAGGACGAGCACCAGCACCGGCGCCGTCACCGATCCGATCGCCAGCGCTGCCATCTGGAGGCCCTCGAGCACCCCGAGAATCCGGGCCAGGACATCGTCGGTGGAGACGCGCTGGAGCAGCGTCCTGCCCGCTGCGTCGAGAATGGCCCGGCCCGCACCGGCGACGGCCACGAACCCAAATGCCAGCACCGCCTGTGGGGCGATGCCGATACCTGCCAGCGGAAGCCCCCACAGGACGAGGCCGAGCAGCAGCGGCCCGACCAGCCGCCGGCGGCCGACAAGCGCGAGCCCGCCGAACGAGCCGATCAGACCGCCCGCGCCGATCGCCGATACCAGAAAGGCGGCGCCACCCTCGCCGATCTTGAGGAGATCGATCGCCAACATCACGCTCAGGACATCGATGGCGCCCCACAGAATCCAGGCTGACGCGACGACGGCCACGACCAGCCGCGGGGCCGGTTCGGCAATGAGGGTCCGGATCCCGTCCAGCGCGGCTGTCCTTGCGGGTTCGGCGACGTCCGGGACGGGCCGATCCGTCTCGACGACCAGTCCGAGCATCAGGAAGGCCGAGCCCGCCAGCAGGATGCCGAACACCAGGAAGACGGCCCCTGGATTGACCGTCGCAAGGACGATGCCGGCAACGGCAGGCCCGATCAGGATCGCGAGACCTTCGATCGAGCCGGCGACGACGTTCGCGGCCGTCAACTCGTCGGGATGTCGGGCAACGTGCGGGAGCAGTGCGCCCTGCGCCGGCCGTGTGAGGACGACCGATACGGACGCTGCCGAGACCAGGACGTAGACGACCGGCGCGGGTGCCTCGATCAGGAGCGCCGCCGCGGCTGCCAGCATGACGAAAGCCTGGATCCCGTACGAGGCGACGAGCACGCGATGGCGCGGGAATCGATCGCCGGCAGTCGCCGCGAACGGTGCGATCAGGGCGGCTGGGATCAACATGACAAGCGCCACGACGCCTGCCTCAGCGGTCCCACCGCGCTGATAGGCGTAGACGAGGACGGCGATCCAGGTCGCATGCTCGGCCATCGTGAAGATCGCGAACCCGGCCGCAATCCGCCGCAGGGCGCTGTTCCGGAAGACCGCGCCGAGGACGGCTCGTCTCATCCCGCGCCGACCTCTGGCCCGGATGCGCTCACGATCCGATGGCGTTCGCGCCTCACGCGATGAACACGGGAAGTCATTCCCGGCTGATCAGCCCGGAGGTGGGTCAGTGATGCCCTTGTCGATGTCGACGTCTGCGTCGCCATCGCGGTCATCGTCGTCGTCGTCAACGTCGCTATCGTCGCCATCGTTTTCAACGTCGTCGCCATCGTCGTCGAGCTCGTCATCCGCGTCGGTCGGAGCGTCCATCGGTCGGCGATGTCGATAGAGGAGCAGCAGGAAGGCCCCGAGGCCGAACAGGATCGACATCAGCTGCGCCGTGGCAATGCCGCTGACGAACCAGTTGCCGGTACGCAGGTTCTCGAGGAGAAACCGGACGACGGCGTACCACATGAAGAAGATCAGGATCTGGTCGCCGGCACGAAGCGGGTATGGGCGGCGCCGTGAAAGCCAGATCAGGAGCGCGGCACCCAGCAGGCCCGAGACCGACTCGTACAGGAAGAGCGGCTGGAATGCGGTCGAGGCTTCCGGAAACGTGTCGCATGGATATGCCGCGACGCGGTGGGCGCAGTCGATCGCGATGCCCCACGGGAGCTTCGTCGGCGGGCCGTACAGCTCCTGGTTGAAGAAATTGCCCCAGCGCCCGACTGCCTGCATCGTGAAGAGAGCGGGGGCGACGATGTCCGCCCAGACCCAGCCCGAAAGTCGGTGGTACCGGACGAGCCCGATGAAGGCAATGACTCCCGTGATGAGGCCGCCGTACACGCCCAGTCCGGAATATGGCGGCAGAACGATCTTGAGCAGATCGTGCTGATAAAGCGCCCACTGGTCGATCACGTGGTACAGGCGACCGCCGATCAGCGCGGCAATCGCGATGACGATGAGCCCGTTCCCGACGATCTCCGGGTCCTGGCCGAAGCGTTTTGCCTGACGCACGAGGACCATGTAGCTGGCGAACAGGCCGACGGCATAGGCAATGCCGTACCAGTACACCGGGAGCGGTCCGATGTGGAAGGCGATCGGGTCGACGAAGAAGTTGATCATGGCCTCGGAGTGTACGCGGCTCACCGTTCACCGTAGACTCGCGCCGATGCGTGAATTTCGAGGGAATCCCTGATGGCCGAATTTCAATGGTGGTTGCTGCTGGTTGGGCTGGTTGTCGGAGGCGGGATCGTGGCGGTCGTCTACCTCGACGGCTCGCGACGGGAGCAGGACCTCGAGAGCCGCGAGCTGCCGGCGGAGGCGGCGTGGATCGCCGATCGACTCACGGCGTCGGGACGCTCGGTCGATGCATCGGCCGTCGAGCAGGTCCTGCGGGAGCATCGGGCCTATCGAGCGGAGCTGCCTCCGGATCGGATCCTTCCGGGGGACGAACGCCTCGAGGGATCCGACGTCTGGTCGGGCAGCTAGCCCTTGGCGGGCAGTGCCGGGCGGATGGGCCGACGCTCGAAGGGCGTCGAGAACACGACATCGGTCTCGGTCGTGAAGACGTGGCGGGTCGTCTGGACCGCCCGGATGACGCGTTCAAGATCATGCGTGTCGCGGGCGCGGACCTTGAGCAGGTAGTCCGCTTCGCCGGTGATGTGGTGACACGCTTCGATCTCCGGGATCGCCGCGAAATCGCCCGTGAGATCGGTCGCCACGGTCCCAGGCGACTGGGTGACCCAGGTGAAGGCAAGGATGGCGAGACCGACGGCTTCGGCTGAGACGCGAGCGGTGTAGCCGGTGATCACGCCCCTGGCCTCGAGCTTCTTGACCCGTTCGTGGGCAGCCGGCCCGCTGATGCCGACCTCGGCCCCCAATTCCGCGTACGGGCGCCGGCCGTCCTCCTGAAGGAGCTCGAGCAGCCCGATGTCGATGCGATCGAGTGATGGTTTGTTTGGCATAGCCCCATTCTCGTAAGCACATACGCTTGCGCGCCTAATCTGATTAGGCTATCATTCCGGATATCAGGTCAACATCTCTGGTGTCGGGACCCGCCGCAAGGGCGGCGGGATCGAGCGGTCAACCGCAGATCCAACGGCACGCGGGTCAATCGCAGGTACCAACATGTTCGCAGCATCCGGTTTCGGAATTATCGCCATCTTCTCAGTACTGAGCACCATCCTGGGCGAGGATCGTCGCCGATCCGTAGACCCCAATCGAGCGGCCAGCTACTTCAGCCGCTGGATCCGCTGATCGACTGATCAGCCGCACCGAACCTTTACGACGGCCTCCGGGTATCCCGGAGGCCGTTTTCGATTTCCTGGGGCGCCGCCTCGGCGCCATCTGATGCCTCGCCCTCGGCGCCCGACCGCACCGTGGGTCGACCGGCAAGCGGAGAGGCCGGCGGATCGATGAATTCCGGGGCAGCCTCGCGCCACGCCGTATCCGCGTCCGTCGGCTTCGCGCCGATCGATACGGAGCCCACGAGGGTCAGTCCGCCGAGCACGATGCCGACGCCGCCCCCGAGGGCCAACGGCCAGTGCCACAGCAGGATCGTGTAGGCAGAAAGGCCCATCCCCACCCCAAGGGCGACGATGATCGCCCGGAGATCCGGCATCTTCAGCCCACCACGGAAACGCCGATGGCGCTTCCGACGATGTAGGTCACGATGGCTGCCGCGGCGCCGATCCCGACCTGCCGCGCCCCGGAGAACAACAGGCTCCGGCCTGTCAGGAGTGACACGCCGGCGCCGACGACGAACAGGGCGATGAGCGACGCAACGGCGGCCACCGC
>JBDTOJ010000093.1:0-3102 GCA_039933295.1 Chloroflexota bacterium | reverse complement strand
GGGTTCATTCGCGAGGACCTCGAATCGGCGCGCTCGAAACAGCTCCTCCACGATGAGATCGGCCTGCCCGAGGCCGCCGTGGCCCTGGTCCTCCACTCAGACACGCTCCGAGCCGGCGAGCCGGCGTTCGAACTCGCCGCCGCCGAGGCCGTTGCGGGCATCCCCGGCGCGCCGCACGTCCGTGGCGTCGTCTCGCACCTGCTGGCCACGAACCAGGTCTCGGCCGATGGCCACACGGCGTACGACCTGATCTACCTCGATCTGCGAGCGGATGATTCGCCGCTGGCGCTGCCCGGGATTCGCGCCGCACTGGTCCATCCCGAAGGGCTCGATGTGGGCCTGGCAGGTGGCGCCGCGTTCTATGGCGACGTCCAGGAGGTGTCCGAATCGGACCTCCGACGGAGCGAGATCATCTCCCTGCCACTCGCCACGCTGGCGCTGTTGATCGTGTTCGGGTCCGTCGTCGCGGCCTCGCTGCCGCTTGCGATCGGTGGCGCGGCCGTGGTCAGTGCCCTCGCGCTGATCTTCATCGTGGCCGGTCTCACGCCCATGAGCATCTTTGTGCTCAATCTGGCCACGCTTCTGGGCCTCGGTCTGGGCGTCGACTACTCGCTGCTGATGACGAGCCGATTCCGTGAGGAACTGGCGGCACGTGGAGGCGGTCCGGAGGCGGTCCACGATGCCGTCGGCGCGACGATGGCCACGGCTGGGCGCGCGGTGTTCTTCTCCGGATTGACCGTCCTCCTCGGATTGCTCGGACTGATTCTGTTCGAGTTCATGATCCTTCGATCGGTGGGCATCGCCGGTGCGATCGTCGTCGGTTTCGCGGTCCTTGCGGCGCTCACACTCCTCCCCGCGCTCCTGACGATCGCCGGCCATCGGATCGATTCGTTCCGGGTCCGGAAGATCGGAACAGCCGGCGGCACGGACGGTCCGTGGGCGCGATTGGCGAACCGCGTGATGGACCGGCCGGTCCGGGTCCTCGTCCCGACCCTCGGCATCCTCCTGCTCCTCGGCACGCCCTTCCTGCATGTGCGGTTCAACGCGCCGGATGCCTCGATTCTGCCCGCGTCCGTGCCCTCGCGCGTCGCGTTCGACCAGCTGGTCTCGGCATTCGGCCCCGGGCCGTTTGCGCCGATCGTGCTGGCGGTCCGGACCGATGGCCCGGTCACGGATCCGGGGAACCTCGCCGGCGTCTACGCCTACACCCGCGCGCTGGAAACTGACCCGCGCGTCGTGCGCGTCCAGAGCGTCGTAGACCTCGATCCGCGCCTGACGCTCGCCCAGTACCAGCTCATGTACGCCACGCCGACCGGTCCGCCGGACCGGTTCGTGCAGGAGGCGCTCGCAGCCTCGACCCGAGGCACGCTCACGGCCATCACGATCTTCACGCCGTACGGCCCCAATGAGCAGCCGGGTCGGGACCTTGTTCGGGAGCTGCGATCCGGGACCGGACCGCTCAAACCCCCTGCGGGTCTGACCGTCCTGGTGGGTGGCGGGGCCGCGGATGTGGAGGACGTCGTCTCGGGCGTCGCCGCGGACTTCCCGCGCACGGCCCTGTTCATCGTCGTGACGACCTACCTCGTGCTGTTCCTGCTCCTTCGATCCGTGCTCCTGCCGCTCAAGGCCCTCGCCATGAACACGCTGTCAATCGCCGCGTCGTTCGGGGCGCTGGTCTGGATCTTCCAGGACGGCAACCTCTCGGCGCTGCTCGGCACCCAGCCCCTCGGATTCGTGGAAACCACCCAGCCCGTGATCCTGTTCTGCGTCCTGTTCGGGTTGTCGATGGACTACGAAGTCTTCCTGCTCACCCGCATGCGCGAAACCTGGGATCGAACCGGGGACAACCGCGCCGCCGTGGCGCATGGACTGGAGCGAAGCGGGCGGATCGTGACCTCGGCAGCACTGATCGTGGTGCTCGTGGCGAGCTCATTCGCGTTTGCCGACATCGTCCTGATCAAGGCACTGGGGCTGGGGATCGCGATCGCCGTCGCCCTCGATGCCACAGTCGTCCGGGCCCTTCTGGTCCCGGCGACCATGCGCCTCCTCGGGCACTGGAACTGGTGGCTGCCGGAAGCCCTTGCAACGCGCCTCCCGGATATCGCCGAGCACGAGGGCGTGGCATGAAGCGAGGTAGGACGCGGATCGCCAGCCTCGGATTCCTGGCGGTCATGGTCGCCGCCTGCTCAGGGCCGATCCTGGCCAACCCACCAGCCAGCGTGCCGGTTGTCCCGACGGCCAGCCCACGGCCAATCGCGTTGCCGGATCCCCAGCCGATCGTCTTCCCGCGCGATGACGGGGCCCATCATCGGCTCACCGAGTGGTGGTACTACACGGGCCACCTCGCCGACGATGCCGGGGGCCGCTGGGGCTTCGAATTCGTCATCTTCCGCGCCGAGCGTGGCGGCTTCCCGGTGACCTGGGCATCGCACTTCGCACTGACCGACGAGGTCGCCGGCACCTTCCGGTACGACCAGCGGACCGTGGTTGGCCCACAGGCTGATCGGTCGCTTGCGGAGCACCAGCCATTTCTCTTCGTCCTGTCTGACCCGAACGCACCGGTGTTCACGGAACCAACGGCGCAGCCCAGCATCCTGAGCGGGTCGCTGCTCTCAACCTCGTGGGCGATGGGCGGGTCGAGCGGCTCGGCTGACTTCGTCGCGGCGATGGACGGCGGGCGCCTGGGCATCCAGCTCCATGCAGAGGCGCTGCCGAACATCCCGCCGGTACTTCATGCCGGTGACGGCTGGATCGACTTCGGGCCGGCGGGCGGCTCGTACTACTACTCACGGCCGCGGCTGGCGGTGACCGGAGACCTCGCGGCGGACGGACTCCCCCATGCCGTCCATGGAACCGCCTGGTTCGATCATCAGTGGGGCGACTTCATCTCGGTCGGTGGTGGCGGCTGGGACTGGTTCGCCGTGAATCTCAGTGACGGCACGGACCTGACGATCTCGCTCGTCCGTGCCGCCGACGGATCCACGCCGCTCGTCTACGGGACCCTCGTCGATGCATCCGGTCACGCCACGAACCTCGATCGGACCGCCTTCGAAGTGATTGCTGATCCCGCACGAACGTGGACCAGCCCGGCGACGGGCGCGA
>JBDTOJ010000092.1:0-6483 GCA_039933295.1 Chloroflexota bacterium | reverse complement strand
CAGAACGACTATCGGAATCCGCGCTTCATCGCCACGGTCCCGGGCCAGGGCTACCGCTTCATCCCGACGTTCACCAATGTCGGTTGGGACCACCCGTCCGACGCGAACGCCGTCACGCTCAGCTGAGGCTCGAAAAGGCCGCCGACGCTCGCCGACGTGCTCCTCGCATCTTCTCGATGCGGGTGATGACGCGCCGTCATGACGCGGGTGGCCCGGCGCGTAACACTTGATGGTCGACGGTGCCGAAGTCGCGCGACCGCAACATCCGTTGCGGCCGATGGCTGTGCACCGGGCAGGACAGATGACATGAAACGTATGGCTACCATCGGTGCCGGGGCCGTCCTCGCCCTTGCCCTCGCGGGCACGGCGTTCGCTGCCGCTACGGTCGGTTTTGGCACGGCCACGAACTTTGCCGTGCTGGCCGGCACGACCATTACGAACGCAGGCGCGACGACGATCACCGGCGACGTCGGGCTGCATCCCGGCACCGCCGTGACGGGCTTCACGACCGTGACGCTGACCGGAGCCACCCACTACGGCGATGCGGTCGCGTTGAAGGCAAAGAACGCCCTGGTCACGGCATACAACAATGCCGCCGGGGCCTCGCCCGTCACAGCCGTCCCCACGGAGTTGGGCGGAACCACGCTCACCGCTGGCGTCTACGGGTCGGACACGCTCGGGTTGACCGGAACGCTCACGCTCGACGGCGCGGGCGTCTACATCTTCCAGGCGGCTTCCACACTGATCACCGCGCCGAACAGCACGGTGGCCCTCATCAATGGCGCGTCGGCGTGCAATGTCTTCTGGCAGGTCGGCAGTTCGGCGACGCTGGACACCTCGACAAGCTTCAAGGGCACGATCCTGGCGCTGACTTCGATCACCATGGCCGGCGGCGTGACGCTCGACGGCCGGGCGCTTGCCCGCAATGGCGACGTGACCCTGATCAACGACACCATCGATGCTTCCGCGTGTGCGACGCCGACGCCATCCGTCCCGTTTACCGATACCGTCACAACGACGCCCGGTGCGCTCAGTGATCCGACTTCGGTGCCGATCATCGCTCTTCTCGTCGTTACCACGGCCGCGCTCATTGGCATGCTCCGGCTCGCGACCAAGCGATCTCGCTCGCGCGCCTGATCTCAGCATCGATCTCGTGGCGTGGTCGCGAGGGTGCCACGCTGCGCGGTCGTGAGAAATGGCAGGTCCCGTCGCTGCGACTCCCGGTGGGATCGTCGGGCCCTGGAGGGAGGGCCGGACAGTTCGCCTACCTGGTCGGCGCGACGGGACCCGCAAGCTCGAGTCACCGCGAACGGCAACCCCAGCGCAACGACGCACCGATGTCCCAGATCGGCTGCCGCTGGTAGCGTCCCTGAGCCCCCGGCACTGGTCCGCGACCGCATTGTGTGGTTCCGTGACGTACCGCGTCATTACGCGTTGTCATCCCACTTGACCCCCACAGGGGCCTCGACGGCCTGCGTCGGTCCTGGAGGCCTCCGGCCTATCGTTGGACTCCGCAATTCGGTTGATCACACAGCGTCAAGCCCATTTCGGCCAGACCCTCGGCCAGGGGTGTGAAACCGAGGTAGCCGCCGAAGGTTCGGGAAACGACGCCGGCCGGCAGTCCCCGCACCAGGACCGAACCGCCCGAGTCGCCACCACCCACCTGGATACTGGCGGCGATCATGCACGGGAAGTAGGAGCCGTCGAACTTGGGGTCCTGGAGGTTGTCACCCTTCTCCACGACGGCACCCGTTCGGAAATTCGCCCGACTGTCGATCTCGACGGGGTCTCCCACCGCGATGTCGGTACACGACAGGGCAACCGTGCCCTCAGCGATGGTCCGGTAGCCACCCACGCCCATGTCCACCTCGTTGAGGTGCCCCCACGGGATTCGCCCAGAGTCCACGATCAGGTAGTTCATGTCCGAGGCCGCGCACGTGTGATCCGGATAGGGGCACGTGGGAGATCGGTCGGATGGGCCGATGACGCCGAGCAGAACACCGGTGCCCGGGTCGCGAGCCTCCGTTCCCTCGCCGGCGCAGTGCTCGCTCGAGGTGAGCACGATGGTGTTGTCCCTCCGGGCGTAGAACCCGGCCGAGCAGAGACCCGGGATGTACTGGCCGGCGAGGACGGGCGGGTCGTACACAGGCGTCGTGCGGTGGGGCGCCATGACGGCACGCACGAGCAGGATCGACGTCAGCGTGAAGGCAATGCCGGCCAACCCCACGATCGTGAGGCGCACGATGCGGAGACGAACGGGAACCGAGGTTTTCGTTGACCTCCCTTCTCCGCGAGGTGATATCTGGCGCATGGACCATCGTTGGATCAGGAAGGACCCAGGTGCAACCACCGCATAGTCCTGTACTCCCCGGGGCAGACGGGTCGGCTGACGGTGTCCATCGGCGTCGCCGAGGCGCCGAACGATGGGACCGAGCGGGTCATGCTGCTCAAGGCCGCTGACGACGCTCTGTACCGGGCGAAGCTGGCCGGTCGAAATCGGGTCGTGGGCAGGTCGACACCCGACGTGAACGCGAACGCGGCAGCAGGACCTCGTTCGACTGCCCGTCACGCTCGCGGCCCCGCCAACCCGCCGACCGAGTCTGCGGCCTGACGAGTCTTTCAGCCCCCCGGCCCTTCGGTATACCTCCACGCGCGGGCAGAGCTGAAACAGTTCCTGCGCGGCGGCGTCTCTCTGCTGTCTGGCGACCGAGCCCGACCGATGCGTCGGCGGTCAGAGCAGGCGAACTGGAGCGACCTCGATGCATCGCGGCTTGGTAATCCTCTCGGCTCTCGTCCTCCTTCTCGCAACCACCGTCGGAGTGGCGAGCGCCGACACTTCGGGTGGCTGCACAGGGGCCACCCAATGTCGAACGAGCGGCACAGGAGTTGACGGGTCCTGGTCCAGCGTGCCTGTCGATGGGCCCGTCATCGGACAGATCTACACGGACACCTATGTGGCTGCCTCGAAATCGATGACCTCGAGCCGCGGCGTTCGAACCAGCACGGCTGGCCTCTGGTTCAGCCAATTCACGTACCGGTTCGACGGTCCCGATCAGAAGCCGACGCCGATCGGTGATTCGTTCGTTGTCGACTTCGGCACCGACCTCGTCGTCACCATCGACGGTAAGCTCCGAACGGCATCTGTCTCGGGGACCGCCATGGTGGTGTCGTGCACGATCGATAGTGACTACAACGAGACATGTGGCGATCCGGTGGCGACAGCCGTGCGCGGCACGTGGACCGCGACCGGTCCGGCGCTCAAGACCACCTACAGCTACCGGGCGAAGGGTCCTGGTTTCACGATGAGCGACAGTTTCAGCGGGACGCAGCGTGCCGCGGCAGCCGCGGTCACGATTGACGGGAACGCGGTGCCCGGCACGAGCTACTGGGCGTCGATCAGCAATAGCAAGAGCCGCTCAATCTCCATTTGTCACGCGATTACTTGCTGACCCGATCGTTTGGCAGCCCCAATCCGGCACGTTCCTTTATGAAGTGAGGGGCGTGCCGGAAAGGATTCACCGGGGTGCCATCCATGCGCACACACCTGACAGTTCCTCGCGAACGGGGGACTGACCGATGCCCTGACCGCGGCCCAGGCGGTCCAGATCGTCGAGGCAGTCCAACCTGGCCGGCCCATCGTCCGCGTGGACACCGATCCGACGCCGTGGGTGCCCGGAGGAGATTCCGTGAACGACGAGGACGAGGGCGAGCGCGAGCGCCGGCACCAGCTCGAGCGCCGGCACCAGCTCGAGCGCCGGCACCAGCTCGAGCGCCGACACGTTCGCCGGTCCGTCGCGGTGACCGGCGAAGCCGTCCCGGCGTGAATATGTCGGCTCTTTTCATCCAGGGCCTGGGCCAATGACCGGCACTGACATATGGGTCGGTGGCGACGATTACGAACGCTACATCGGGCGCTGGACGCGGCTCGTCGCGACGAGCTTCGTTGACTGGCTCGAGGTCCCGGCCGGAGTGGATTGGCTCGATGTTGGCTGCGGCACCGGCGTGCTGACAGAGACGATCCTGCGTCAGGCCGAGCCGCCGGCAATCGTCGGGATTGACCCGTCGACCTCGTTCGTCGAGCATGCGGGTAGCCACGCGCCCGAGGTCATCCCCCGGGAAGCCGGAGCACGGTCGAGGCACGCGTCCTGCCGTCCGGTCCCAGGACCATGAGCGTCCACTCGGCGCCCGCGTCCGTTGGGGAGGCCGCCAGCGCTTCGACCGTGCCGTCTGCCCGCACGAGCACGGACCAGAAGCCGGCCATCGGGTCGGGCAGGTCGACCGGCCATCCGGGCAGTGACGACCCGTCTCGCGAAATCGCCAGGAGTGACCCTCCGGCGCTTGCCGAGAGCCCGCCGCCTTCGCCGACGACGCTCTCCGGTACGTAGAGGGTGCCGTCCGGGCCAACAACCGGCGGGACGCGCGACACACCGCACCCAGTGTCCTGCGAGCTGCAAGAGCCCACCGTCTGCAGCGGCATCCGGAGCCGGATCGATGGGACACCGCCACCCTGCCCGTCGGGCTTGACCACATAGACGCGTTGGCCCGTTGGATCCGATCCGATCACGTAGATCGCGCCATCGCCACCAAAGATCGGTGCGAGCGGAACGCCGCCGGCACCAGTCGTGTCGTCGAGTAGCGCCATCGGGAACAAGTCGGACACCGCCGTCGCGCCGCCTCCACCGGGATCGATGACCATGACCTGCGTCGCCGCGGCCCGGCCCTGTCCGACCCCTCGCGTGATCACGAGCCGACCGTCAGGGCCGATGGAGGGATGTGAGGCGTAACCCTCGATCGAGACCGGCCAGCCCGACCGCTCGCCAGTGAGATCGATCGCGTCGATGCTGCTTACCGCGGGTACGACCTCACCCGCCCGATAGGCGGACCCGACGCGATACGCGACGCCGTCGGCAGCGAGGCGGACGTCGAAGTTGCCCGCGGCATCCGCGACACTAAACCGCTGGCCCACCTCGACGATCCCGCCCGCCGACACGCTGACGAGCCACCAAGCGGCCGCTTGCACGGACCCGCTGGTGCCGTCCGTCGAAGCGATCTGTCGGGCGAGCAGGCGCAGCTCGTCGCCGACGACCACGGGCGGGACATCCATGACGTCGCCAAGCTCGACTGGCCAGCCCGGCTGGCTGCGGCCGTCCGCCGAGAATGCCATGGCAACGTGACGCCGTGGCCCTTCCGAATCGGTGTCTTCAACGCACAGAAGGCGGAGTGAGCCGTCGGAGGCGACCGCGAGCGGGTGAGGCGGGCCTGCGTCACCGCAGCTCCACCCGGTGAACGAGATCGGCCAGCCCGAAACTGCCTTGCCCGCAGCATCGAGCAGACCGATGACGCTCGTGCTGGCCGCGCCCTGCAATACAGCGGGCTGATCGACGAGCACCCAGGTGCTGCCGTCCGGACCGGGGCCAATCGACACGGACCCGGCGTTGACGGGAAAAGTTGTGGGCTGCGCGACTGGGAGCGCCCCGTGGGTCGAGGTCGGCGACACGTCCGTCGGGACCGGGCTGCCAAGCGCGTTCGTGGGCCGCGCCGATGGTAGCTGGATGGGCGACGAGGTCGGCGCGGGCAGATCGATCAGCGCCGCGCCGACGGCGAGAGCAACCCCGACCGTACCCACCAGAACGAGGGCCGCGGCCACCAGCAGAACCGCCCGCCGCGGTCCACGACGACGGCCGATCGCCTGCCGGACCCACGCCGGGGGTGCGACGGTGACGAGATCGGCGAGCGCTGCCGCGTCCTTTCGGAGCGCGAGCATGTCCGCCCGGCACGAAGGACAGGTGTCGACGTGCTCGTCGAGCGTCCGACGATCGGCATCGTCCAGCTCGAAATCGATCGCCGTTGCGGCCAACTCGATCGCCCGCCGATGATCGGTCATCGCTCGACCTCCAGAAGCCGATCGCGGAGCTGCAGCCGCGACCGACAGAGCAGCGCTCGTGTTGCAACTTCGGTCCGCCCGATCGCGGCGCTGATCGCTCGCCCATCGAAGCCCTGGGCCGCCAGGAGCAGCGCCGCTCGAGCGTCCCTTGAGATCGTCGCAAGCGCTCGATCGAGATCGCCACGTCGCTCACGTCGCAGGACCTCGATATCCGGGCCTGCGTCGCGAGGCTCGCTATATCGAGCCTGGAGGATTCGATCGGCTCGGGCCATCACCTGGAGGTGCCGGCCGCGACTCATGGCGACATTTGTGGCAACGCGATACAGCCACGCTCGAGGCTGGTGAGGCCAGCGTCCCTGGCGCTCCTCGATCAGGAGTCGCGTGAAGACATCCGAAAGGAGGTCCGCCGCAGCGTCAGGATCCCGCACTGTGCGCACGAGGAACCCGTACAGCTCGGCGGACAGGTGCTCGTAGGTGTCGCCGGTCCGCGCGCCGTCCACGTTCCGCACGTCCGCGACACGAAGGGTCGCGACAGCCGTCTCGGATTCGAGCCCTGGTTCCATCAGTCTCTGTGACGCCGATGTGGCCGATGTGTGTCA
>JBDTOJ010000091.1:0-9444 GCA_039933295.1 Chloroflexota bacterium | reverse complement strand
CGCCCAGGAGACGAAGGGCGGGATCGCCGTCGCTGCGCTCGCGCGCTGCCGAGACGGCGATCCTCAGCGCGCCATCGAGGCGATCGGGATCGCCGAGCGCCCGCATCTCCACGTGTTCATCGCGACGAGCGACATCCACCTCAAGCACAAGCTCCGGATCAGCCGTGAGCAGGCGCTTGCCGAGGCGGTCAAGTGGGTTCGTCATGGACGCAAGGCCCTCGGGCGTGATGCGGAGATCGAATTCTCGGCTGAGGATGCCTCGAGGACGGATTACGACTTCCTGATGCAGGTCTACGAGGCCGTCGTGGAGGCTGGGGCCTCGACCATCAACATCCCCGATACGGTTGGCTACGCCATCCCGAGCGAGTTCGGTTTGCTCGTGGAGCGGGCCGTGAAGCTCGTCGGCGATCAGGCCACGATCAGCGTCCATTGCCACAACGACCTTGGGCTGGCCACCGCCAACACGCTCGCGGCCGTCCAGGCCGGTGCCCGCCAGGTGGAGGTCACGATCAACGGTCTTGGCGAGCGGGCCGGGAACGCGTCCCTCGAGGAGGTCGTGATGGCCCTTCGGACGCGCCCGACGCAGTTCCCCGATCTGGGCAGCGGCGTGGCCACTGAGCACCTGACCGCCGCGTCGCGACTCGTCAGCTACCTGACCGGGTTCGCGGTCCAGCCGAACAAGGCGATCGTTGGCGGCAATGCCTTCGCCCACGAATCCGGCGTCCATCAGGACGGCGTCATCAAGAACCCGTTGACCTACGAGATCATGACCCCGCAGTCCGTCGGGCTGGCCGGCAGTCAGCTGACGATCGGCAAGCTGTCGGGTCGGCGGGGCCTCCAGGGCAAGCTCAAGGAGCTGGGCCACGAGATCGAGGGCGAGGCACTCGACGTGATCTACGCGCAGGCGATCGCCCTCGCGGATTCGAAGAAGGAGGTCACTGACGCGGACCTCATGGCCCTCGTGGATCAGCGCGTTACCGAGGTTCCGCAGTCGGTGCGGCTCGAGGGCTGGAACGTCACCTCGTCCCACGAGGGCAAGGCGACCGGCACGGTGTCCCTGTCGATCGTCGGCGAGGATCGAGCCGAAGCGGCGATCGGCAATGGTCCGGTCGATGCGCTATTCGAGGCGGTCGACGCCGCGCTGATGCCTGTCTTCGGCTGGCATCCCGTCCTCGAGAGCTACGAGATCAAGGCCGTGTCCGGTGGCGAGGATGCCCAGGGCCGCGTTCTGGTGCGCTGTCGTCGGTCCACGGACGAAGGCCCCGGAGCCCTGGTGGTCTCGGGTCATGGCCTTTCGACCAACATCATCGAGGCCTCGATCGACGCTTATCTCGTGGCGGTCAACAAGCTCCACGGCGCAGAGATCGGGCCCGCGTCGCCGGCATATGTCGCGCAGCGGACCATAGAACTCTCGTGACCGAGTCGTTGCCGACATTTCGGGTCGTTACGGTTCCGGGCGACGGCGTCGGGCCCGACGTCATCGCTGCCGCCGGCCGGGTGGTCGATGCGACAGGCGCGGCCGCCGGCTTCAAAATGGCGTGGACCCAGATCCTGGCCGGCGGCGCGGCCATCGACGCCCATGGGGTGGCGATCCGGCCCGGCGACCTCGCCACGGCCGCGGACGCGGACGCGATCCTGCTCGGCGCTGTCGGCGGCCCGAAGTGGTCCGATCCGGGTGCTTCGGTCCGCCCGGAGCAGGCGCTCTTCGCGCTGCGCGGGGACCTGGGGCTATTCGCCAACCTCCGGCCGGTCACAGTCCATCCGGCCCTGGTTACGTCGTCGCCGCTACGGCCCGAACTCCTCGAGGGCGTCGATCTCCTGATCGTGCGCGAACTGACGTCGGGCCTCTACTTCGGGCGGCCGTCGGAGGAGCGGGCCACGGCCGACGGCCGTGAGGCCATCGACACGCTGACCTACACGGAGGCGGAGATCCGACGTGTCGTACGTCTGGCGTTCGATCTGGCCGCCGGGCGGCGCGGGAAGCTCATGAGTGTCGACAAGGCGAACGTCCTGGCGACGTCGCGGCTGTGGCGGAAGGTCGTTGACGAGGAACGCCCAAACTTCCCGACCGTTGACGCGTCGCATCAGCTCGTTGACTCGTGCGCGATGCTGCTGGTCCGACAGCCGGCGGCGTTCGACGTCCTGGTCACCGAGAACCTGTTCGGCGACATCCTGTCCGATGAGGCGGCGGTCCTCGCCGGGAGCCTCGGCATGCTGCCCTCGGCGTCGCTCGGCGATCGCCGGACGGCCCACGGACGGTTCGGCCTGTACGAGCCCATCCACGGCTCCGCGCCGGATATCGCCGGACGGGACCTCGCCAACCCGGTCGGGACCATCCTGTCCGCGGCGATGATGCTGCGCTGGTCGCTTGGCATGGAGGCGGCAGCAGGCGCGATTGAGTCCGCCGTGAGCGAGGCCTTGGACGACGGGTACCGGACCCGCGACCTGCTGCGACCGGGCACGGCACCTGAGCCGGACGACGGGTTCCGGCACGTCGGCACGTACGCGATGACCGACGCAGTGATCGAACGGATCTCGATTCCGCGGGCGGCACCGACTCCGGTCGCCGCCAGACCCAGCTGATCCGCCGATCGATCCACTGGAGCACCATCCGATGACGACTCCCACCGGGTCCGACAGCCCGGTCATCCTCTACGACACGACTCTTCGCGACGGTACGCAGGGCGAGAACGTCACCCTGTCGCTGGCCGACAAGCTCCGTGTCGCGCGCATGCTCGACGAATACGGCATGCCCTACATCGAGGGCGGCTGGCCGGGTTCGAACCCGAAAGACATCGAGTTCTTCCGACAGGCTCGGACGATGGCGTGGCAGAGCGCGAAGCTCGCGGCGTTCGGCTCGACGCGTCACCGCTCCAATACCGCGGCGAGCGACCCGAATCTTCAGGAGCTCGTCCGCGCCGAGACGCCGGTCGTCACGATCTTCGGCAAGAGTTGGCTCCTGCACGTCACCGAGGTCCTGGGGGCCACTGCATCCGAGAACCTGGACATGGTTGCGGACAGCGTCCGGTTCATCGTGGACCACGGACGCGAGCTCGTGTATGACGCCGAACATTTCTTTGACGGCTACGAGGCGGACAGCTCGTATGCGCTGGCGACGTTGCGCGCCGCTCGTGATGCCGGTGCCAGGACGCTGGTGCTGTGCGATACGAACGGCGGAACCCTCACGGCGCGCCTGATCGAAGTGCTGACCTCCACCCAGGCCGCGCTGGCCGCTGACCCCGGCGCGGCCGCGATCACCTGGGGTATCCACACCCACAACGATGCGGACATGGCCGTCGCGAACTCGATCGCCGCGGTGGGCGCCGGCGTGCGCCACGTCCAGGCCACGATTAACGGTTACGGCGAGCGCTGCGGCAACGCCAACATGGTGAGCATCCTGGCCAATCTGGCGCTCAAGACGGATCTGGCCCTCGTTCCGGCCGGCGGGGGAGCGATCGCCGACCTGACCGAGCTCTCGCGCTCAGTGGCCGAGATCGCGAACCTTGCGCCAAACGACTGGCAGCCATATGTCGGTCGATCTGCATTTGCCCACAAGGGCGGCGTCCATGGCGCCGCCGTCGCGAAGGTGGAACGGTCCTATCAGCACGTCGATCCGACGCTCGTCGGGAACGAGGGCCGCCTCGTCGTCTCCGAGCTCGGCGGCAAGGCCAACACCGCTATTCGTGCCCGGCAACTTGGTCACGGCCTCGAGGGCGTCGACCCGAAGCAGCTCTCGGCACTGATCAAGCGTCTCGAGCACGAGGGCCTGTCGTTCGAGGGAGCCGAGGCGTCCTTCGAGCTGCTAATCCGGCGCCAGGCAGCGGACTATGTCGCGCCGTTCAAGATTCTTGATTACACCTGTCTCGTGGAGCAGCGAGGCGGCCGCGAGCTCCTGGCGGAGGCAACGGTCAAGGTCGAGGTGGATGGCGAGGTGCTCCACACCGCAGCCGAGGGCAACGGCCCCGTGAACGCGCTGGATGCTGCGCTACGCAAGGCGCTCGGCGCGTTCTATCCGGTCCTCGACGCCGTTCACCTGTACGACTACAAGGTCCGGATCCTCGATTCGGATGCTGCCACCGGGGCCCGAACGCGGGTGACCATCGAATCCTCGAATGGATCCCGCGAATGGTCCACCATGGGTTCGGACACGAACATCATTGCCGCCTCAGCCATCGCCCTCGGCGACAGTCTCGAATATGCGATCTGGAAATCCGGTGCGGAACTTCGGCGCCGGGACGAACGACACTTCACCACGATCAGGCCCGGGAGGTAACCCGATGTCACAGGCAGATGCCCTTCGCCTCGCGCGCTGGACCGTCACATCCGGCAGCAATTCACAGAGCCGTGGCGCCGTTGTGATCGAGGCGGGCGACCATCACTGGCAGGCCTCGTCACAGGGCAACGGCGCGGTCGATGCCTTGTTCGGGGCGGTGGACGCGGCCCTCGTCGAGGTCCTCCACGGCCACCCGCGACTCGTCCGCTATGACGTTCATGCGGTGGCGGAAGGCCCAGGGGCCGAGGGACTCGTCAGCGTCCGCATTCGCCCGCCGGAGTCGGCCGAGGGCGCTCGTGGCGCAGGCGAGTACGACGGCGAGGCCAGGGGAACCAATATCATCGCAGCCTCGATCGAGGCCTACGTCGAGGCGCTCAACACGATGCTCGAGGAGGCCCATTGGGCGGGCGCAGCCGACGACGCCGGGCAGGACAAGCGCGCCGCACGAGCTGCGAGTCAGGGTCCCGGGGCAGGCAAGCGCGCGGAGTTCGATCAGGACGAGGCACATCACGACACGACGTCCTGGTTCGATCAGTAACCCGCCCTTCGTGACGTACTTCGCCCTTGATGCCTGAGCTCGCGCTGGTCGATGGTCTGGTTGCCTATGCCGGGGAGCCGGGGGCCTTCGCCGAGGATGCGGTCATCGCCGCGTTCGGCGACGTCCCACGAGCGGCGGTCGGCAGCTTTCGCGATGTCTTTGACGCGGTCGCCGGCGGTACGGCCGGCGCGGGCCTGCTGCCGATCGAGAACCTGTTAAACGGAACGGTCCGGGAGACGTTCGACCTGCTGCTTGAGTACGACCTTCGGGTCACCGGTGAGGTCGTCGTGCCGGTGCGTCTGTGCCTCGCGGCGCTCGCCGGACAATCGCTCGACGACATCGGTCGGGTCTACTCCCACATCCAGGCCCTTGGACAGGCGGAGGCGTTCCTGCGATCCCGGGCATGGACCACGCTGACCACGTACAACACAGCCGGTGCCGGCAAGATGATCCGGGACAACGCCGAGCGTGGCGCGGCAGCTGTCCTGTCGCCCCGAGCCGCGCGGCTGTTCGGTCTCGAGATCCTGGCCGGGGACATCCAGGGAGCGGTCGACAACCGGACGCGGTTCCTCGTCGTTGCCACAGACGACCGAGCGACGGCAGAGGGGGCCAAGCCCGGCGGAGCCCGGCCCGGCGGAGCCCGGCCCGGCCGAGCCCGCTCCGGCGGCCCGCGCCGCACGACTATCGCCTTTGCCGTACGCAACGAACCCGGGACCCTGCTGCGGGCGCTCGCGGCATTTGCCTCGCGCGGGGTCAACCTGTCGTCCCTGGAATCGAGGCCCAGCCGGCAAGTCGCCTGGGAGTATGTGTTCTGGGCCGACGTCGATGCCGACGCCATCGACCCAAACTGCGCGTCGGCGCTGGAGGATCTTCGGACTGCATCGACGATGGTCCGCGTCCTCGGGTCCTACCCGCGAGCGGCGGAGTCGCTCGGAGCCTGAGGCGGGCATGAAAACGGCCCGCCGTCGCCGGCGGGCCGTCGGAACGCTATCGAATGCTGATCAGATGGCGCTGGCGCAGTGCATGCACTTCGACGCGTCAACCGCGTTGTCCTGCTTGCAGTACGGGCAATGCTTGGCGGGCACCGGAGGTGCCGCAGGCGCCTCCTTGAGCATTACCTTGCCGATGACGAACACCACAGCCGCGATCACGATGAAGTTGATGACCGTCTGGATGAAGGTGCCCCAGTTGATGGTCACGGCTGGGTTGTCGCCGCTCGCGGCCTTGAGCGTGATCACCAGTCCGCTGAAGTCCACGCCTCCGAGGAGGACGCCGATCGGCGGCATGATGATGTCGCTGACGAGCGACGAGACGACCGTGCCGAGCGCAATACCGATGATGACGCCGACCGCGAGGGCCAGCGCGTTGGTCTTGACCAGGAATTCCTTGAATTCGGCAATCATTCGATCCGTTCCCTCCAGAGAATGAAGTGAGCGGGTCGTATTTCGACCCGCTCAGTTGGATTGGTTCCGCGTCGAGGTCAGTGACTGACCATCTTCGGCAGGGTCTTGGCCTCGGCGATCCAGCCCGCGACGACCGTCTCCGAGGGGACGCGACGCACCGTGTTCGGCCGCGCAGCATCGAGCTCGGCGAAGGTCTGGGCCAGGTTCTTCGCGTTACGCTGGGCGAGTTCCGCAGGGGAGTCAACGCCGGCTGCTTCGAGCAGATCTGAGTATTCGGAACCGACGCCCTTGATGCGCATCAGGTCGACGTGATTGGTCCACTCGAGGATCAGCTTGCCGCTGATCCCGGTCATTTCGGCGACCTTGTCGCGGCTCGACGATGTCGCGCCCGCCATGAGCATGTCGTCCGTTGTCTTGATGCCAGCTTCCTGAAGCTTGGCGGCGTAGGTCGGGCCGATGCCCTCGACGTCTTCGATCTTCATGAGTTTCTCCTTCGGCGCACGCGTCGAGACTGGCGGTCACGGACTGGTCGCACGCTGGCCCCGATGGGCAACCCAATGCTACCCTGATCGTCCCTTTCCGGACGCATTCCGACGCTGAGGAACCATGTCAGACGCCTTCGCCGATGCCATTCGAGCGGCCTACGAGCTGAAGCCCGGTGAGCCCGCCATCGTGCTCGGCAGCGCGATGCACGAGGGTGAGCTCGTCAACGATCCGCGCGTCCAGATCCCGCTCGCGATGCTGAATCGCCACGGGCTGATCGCCGGCGCCACGGGCACCGGCAAGACCAAGACCCTCCAGATCATGGCCGGTCAACTTTCGCAGCTCGGCGTTCCCGTGTTCGTCGCCGACATCAAGGGCGATGTGACCGGGATGGCGGTGGCTGGTGACGCGTCGAACCCGAAGATCCAGGAACGTTGCGCTTCGATGGCGTTCGAGTTTGAGGTCAGAGCCCATCCGGTCGAGTTCCTGTCCCTGTCCGGTGCCCGCGGCGCCCAGGTCCGGGCGTCCGTCCACTCGTTCGGCCCGGTCCTGCTCGGCAAAGTCCTCGACCTCAATCCGACCCAGACCTCGATCCTCGCCCTGATCTTCAAGTACTGCGACGACAACGACCTCGCCCTGCTGAACCTCGACGACCTCGTGACGACGTTGAAGTTCCTGTCATCGGACGAGGGCAAGCCGATTCTGGCTGATTACGGCGGGATGTCCGCGGCGAGCGTCGGTGTCCTGCTTCGCTCGATCGTCGTCCTCCAGCAGGCGGGCGCCGACATCTTCTTCGGCGAACCGGAGTTCGACGTCCGGGATCTCCTGCGGACCACGCCCGACGGGCGTGGTGTCGTGTCGCTCCTCGAGCTCAGCGACGTCATGACCCAGCCGCGGCTCTTTTCGACGTTCATGCTCTGGATGCTGGCCCAGCTCTACGAGCTCCTGCCCGAGGTCGGCGACCTGCCGAAGCCCAAGCTGTGCTTCTTCTTCGACGAGGCGCACCTCCTGTTCCACGACGCGTCGGACGCGCTGATGGAGCAGATCGAACGGACCGCGCGCCTCATTCGGTCGAAGGGCGTCGGCGTCTACTTCGTCACGCAGGCCCCGACCGACGTCCCGGCCTCGGTGCTCTCGCAGCTCGGCAACCGCGTCCAGCACGCGCTTCGGGCGTTCACACCGGACGATGCCGACGCGTTGCGCAAGACCGCCCGGACCTTCCCCATGACCGAGTTCTACGACGTCGAGCGGACGATCACATCGCTCGGGACCGGCGAGGCGCTCGTCACGGCGTTGTCGCCCAAGGGCGTCCCCACGGCCCTCGCAGCCACGCGCCTGATCCCACCGGATTCGTTGATGGCCGCGATCGACGACGCGACCTTCCGGACGATCACCGCCGGAAGCTTGCTGGCCACGAAGTACGGCGCCACGATCGACCCGATCAGTGCCCACGAGATCATCACCGGTCGGCTTGCGGCTGCTCGCCAGGCCGCGGATGCGGCAGCAGCTTCGGCGGCGACGGCCGCCGGCGTCCCGACGCCGACGACTGCCGGTGGCGGCATGATGACTCCGGCACAGCAACGCAAGGCCATCGAGCAACAGGCCCGCGACATTGCCCGCGCACAGCGGGATGCCGAGCGGGCCAGGGCGGCTCAGCGAAGGGTCGACGCCGCCGCCGCGCGCCAGCGGGACCGCATGGTCAACACCGGCGTCCGAACGGCCGGCAAGGTCCTCACATCGAAGGCCGGCCAGAACTTCATCCGCGGCGTCTTCGGCACGCTCTTCGGCGGCGGCAAGTAACCCGGGATAACGAAGTAGCGAGTGAGACTTGTGGACGCTGAGCGAGTTCGTTTGATCGCGATCGCGCCATCCTCTGTGCCGTGACCCTCGCTCGAATCATGCTGGCGTTCCTGGCAGCCCTTGCGGTTGCTGACTGCTCAACGTCGCCGAGCATGAGCCCGCTCGCCTCGGGCGATTATCGCCTGCCGGTCGAGCGAACGGATCTCCTGTGTGCGGGCGGCGGCCTGATCGGAGACTTCGTACTCCATGGCGCACCCAGCGACCCACACATAGCCTGGCTCACGCTGCCCGACGGATCGCGGGTGGAGCTCGTTTGGCCCCTGGGCTACGTCGCCCAATTCACGCCGAGCCTCACCGTTGTCGACGAGGGAGGCAACGTGATCGCTCGCGAAGGATCCAAGCCGACCGGCGCCTGCTCCATGGGAACAAACGGAGAGTGGCTCCTGGAATTCTCATCGCCGCCGACGAGCGACTCCGAGAGCCCAGGCCGTACTCGACGAGTTTGACGTGGACCAAGCGTCGATCCGTCATCGGGGTCGGTCTCGTTACGCTCGCCGCGACCGCATTCCGGTGGGTTTCGGGCCCGCTGGGAGGCCGAGGCCCGGCGTCCGCCCGCGATTCGTGCCTAGACGACCTCGAGATGATCCGGGAGCGGGTCAGGTGATGGCGGGAACTGCGGGTTCATCGCCTCGAGCGTCTCGGCAACGATCTCGCTGACGGCGAGGTTTCGGAACCAATTGCGATTGGCGGGGATGACGTACCACGGAGCGGCATCTGTTGAGCAGCGCGCCAGCATCTCCTCGTACGCCGCGATGTAGTCGTCCCAGCGCTTCCGCTCCTCGAGGTCGTTGAGCCGGAACTTCCAGCGCTTCTTCGGGTCGTCGAAGCGGTCCTGGAGCCGTTTCCGTTGTTCTTCCTTCGAGATCAGCAGAAAGAACTTGAGGATC
>JBDTOJ010000090.1:0-3476 GCA_039933295.1 Chloroflexota bacterium | reverse complement strand
GTGTGTTGCTTGGCGGGGTGCTGCTGGTCGGATCGGCGATCCGCGCCGTCTGGCGTCGTCGGATTGTCGCCGCACTCCTGTCAGCCGCGATCGGGCTCGCGATGGTCGGCGTCGGCGGCTTCGCAGCGTATGTCGCCGCAATCGGATCCGATCTGTTGACGCATCCGACGGCAAACACCGACTGCCGGACGCCGATGAGCCGGTTCGCGTGGACCTACGAAGCCATCAACTACGACGTTGCCGACGACAGCCTTCTCGGCAACTCCAACCCGGACCCCGAACATTGCTCCACTCAGGGCCAGGCGGCGGGTACGGACGTGGTCACATCGGACGGCGTGGGGATCGCCGGCTGGTACATCCCCGCCGCAGATGGTGCCGGACCGGCAGCTCCGACGGTCGTCCTCGTGCACGGCTGGGGAGCGAACAAGAGCGAAGTCCTCAAGTACGCCGTGCCGCTCCACGAGCATTACAACGTCGTCGCTTTCGACCTGCGGGGTGGCGGTCGTAGTGGCAATGCGGCGACGACGTTCGGCTTGCGCGAGCAGCAGGACCTCGAGGCCGTGATCGACTGGTTGGAGCGAGCCAAGCACCCAACGCATGTGGCGGTCATGGGCAACTCGATGGGCGGGGGCACTGCGGCGATCGCGGCCGCGTCCGACCTTCGGATCGAAGCCCTCATTCTTGACTCGACTCACGCCTATGTCGCGAACATCGTGGAGCGTCGGCTCGAGGTCGACTCCGGCTATCCGGCACATCCGGGTACCTCGGCAATCGTGGCCGGGGTGTGGGTTCGAACGGGCCTCGACCTGATGACGGCCGATCCGGTCAGGGCCATCACGTCCCTGGGCGATCGCCCGCTGCTATTGCTGCATGGGGCGGCCGACATCCATGACGTTCCTGCGCAGAGCGTCGATGTCATATACGCGGCCGCCGAATCGGCGGGCGTTTCCGTCGAGCGGCACTTCTGCCCCGACGCCAGTCACGGCAAGGTCATCGATACGTGCCCGGCTCAGTGGGGCGAGTGGGCAACTGCCTTTCTCGATCGGGTGCTGCGGTGAACCGCGTGACAAAGACGCGGGCGGCGCTCGTGCTGATCTTCGGCCTTGCCAGCGTAGTGGGTGCCTACCTCGATTGGATCTGGTGGGTTCCGTACGTCGGGATCATGATCACCATCGCAGCGGTTGCGATCCTCGTGCCGGCAGGCCTGATCGCTGCGATAGGGCGCGGAAAGGTCCGATCGCTCGGGATCATGGCCCTCGCCGTCGGGATCGGCCTCCTGGCTGGTCAGGGATTGGGCCCCGGCCGTGAGCCGCTCATCCAGTCGCTCAACGGCACCATGACGGTTTACCTGGACACCCCCATCGCGGCCACTGCATCCGGTTCGGCAAGCTGTTTGACCGTCGCCAGTGGTACGGAAATTTCGGTCAACGGCGACTCGAACATGCACCTTGATACGCCCGACGAGCCGTTTCTCTCGGTCTATCTCAACAAGGGTGATCGCTGGGAAGCTAACGACGACTCCCCACGCATGAGTGGCGTCCGCCTCGAGCTCGCGCTGGAGGGACGGCTGGCGCGCGCTGACGGCAAGCCCCTTGCAACAGAAATGGAGGTCGGGCCGTCATCTACCGTCGTCGTTTCGTTCACGAATTCGGCCGGCTCGATCCGGTTCGCTGATCTCGTGGCCAAGACCGGTGCGGACTCAACCGGTGAATCGGTCGACATCTCCGGACGCATCGAGTGGACCTGTCAGCAGGAGGTCGCACCATGAACCGGTCGAGGACCGCATGGTCGGGCCTGATTGCGCTCGCGGGGTGGGCGATGATGCCTGCCCGAGTCTGGGCAGACACGCCGTCCGGCGGCGGCCTCAGCCGAACGGGTCCGAGCCAGCCGGCCAACTCATGAACGCCTTCCTCGGGATCGGCGTGACCCTCGCAATCGTTGGCGTCGCCATCGCGCTGCTTGTCGGCATCGGACGCGTTGTTGCCCGGGTTGGCGGCCGGCCCGAGGATCAAATCGACGACCCCCTGCCGACGAGGCGTGGTCCGTCACCGCTCGTCGGCATGATTTCGTTGATCGCGGCGGTCGCCGCTTCCTTCATCGGCCTCTTCGCGGGCAGGGCGCTCGCCTTCACGTCGAGCAGGGGTGGGCTGGAGAGCATCTTCGGCATCATGTCCTACGTCCTGATGCTGGGCGGCGCTTTCATCGCCTTGGTGGTGATCGGGTTGGTGGCGACGAAGTTTCGGCACGGCCACGTCACCTGGGCGATTGGCTCGGTTTTCGCATCAGCCGGCCTCCTCGTGGCCGGTACGTTGGTCGGCAACGCCACGGCCCCTGCTACCGGCGGCACGTACCACGAGCCAGTCGTCCTGGTGGGTCCTGGTTCCGTCCACATCCGCCTCAATCCGGTGGCCCTGTCGTTCGTGGCGCAGGACGCAGGTCAGGCTGAATGCCATTCGATGCCTGACCACCGGACCTTCAACGATCTCTCGGCGCTTGACCTTGGGGAGCTCGGGCCGGGCACCCTCCGAGGGGGACTCACGGTCTGGGCTGACGGGGCGGGCAGCGGGTCCATCGAACTCTTCATCGATGGTGCCGACCTGCCCGAGGGTTCTTCGATGGTTTCGTGGGTCGGCCCGGCGACGGTGACATCGATGAGCCCGGCCGGGGACTCGGGAACGTTGTCATTCGATAGCCTGGTTCTCGCGGCGGGAGACGGCAAGCCGGCCCCTCTCGATGGTGGCCAGGAAGTGGCAACACCCGCACCGCCCGCGTCCCCTTGGCCGTTGACGCTCTCCGGGACGCTCGACTGGGCGTGTCAGCCTTGGATGGTGCCGCCGCTCGCTGGGGAGGTCCCGCCTCCGTCACTCGCTCCGAGTTCATCGCAGAAGGAACTTCCTACTACGACGCCGGATGGCACGACGGCGGCGTCGTAGGCCAACTCGCGATCTCGGTCGCGATCTCCGTGCAGCAAGCGCAATGATGCTCACGGCGATCTCGCGGGCCATGCGTCAAGGGTAGCGAGTTCCGGCGGTCGGTCGCGTCAGATTACGGCCCGTCATGACGCCAGAACGCTCTAGACCACACTGACCTCACGCCTCGGGCGTCTCCGTGGCCCTCTGGCTGCGCGACCTGATACGCAAAGGATCACTGCCAATGAGCACCGAGGAAGTCGACCGAACGGTCGTCACGCAGGAAGCGGCCACCACCCCCGCGATCCAGGATCCACCTGCCAGCCAGCAGACCGTAAGGACGGAGAGCCGCCACACCACGACGTCCGGGCCCGAAGGCGCCGAGCTCACCCGTCGCATCGTGGTCCTCTTGTTCGGGCTGATCCAGCTCATCATTGGACTGCGTTTCGTCCTGCTCCTCCTCGACGCCCGCGAGGCGAATGGCATCGTGTCGGGCATCCTCAACTTCAGCCAGCTCTTCGTCGCGCCATTCGAGGGGATCCTCAAGACCGACGCCCTTCATGCCTC
>JBDTOJ010000089.1:0-13122 GCA_039933295.1 Chloroflexota bacterium | reverse complement strand
CCTTCCGCGGCGAGCTCGCCGCGCTGCTCGCCCGGCGGGCCAAGGTCCAGGGCGGCTCGCTCGCGCTCGACCCGAGGGCCAAGCGGGTTGTGGACCGGGCACAGGAAGAGGCGCGTCGACTGGGCGATGAGTACACCTCGACCGAGCATCTCCTCCTCGGGGTCGCCGAGGTCGGCGGCGAGGGCCAGAAGCTGCTCGACCAGCACGGGGCGAACCGTGAAGCCATTCTCGGCGCCCTCGCGTCGGTCCGCGGCGGGCAGCGCGTCACCTCCCCGAACCCGGAAGGTACCTATCAGGCCCTCGAGAAGTACGGTCGGGACCTGACCGCCGAAGCCCGTGCCGGCAAGCTCGACCCGGTGATCGGACGGGACGAGGAGATCCGGCGCGTCATGCAGGTCCTCAGCCGTCGCACCAAGAACAACCCGGTGCTCATCGGCGAGCCCGGTGTCGGCAAGACGGCCATCGCTGAGGGACTTGCCCAGCGAATCGTCCGCGGCGACGTGCCCGAGATGCTCAAGGACAAGCGCGTGGTCTCGCTGGACCTCGGCGCGCTGATTGCCGGCGCCAAGTTCCGTGGCGAGTTCGAGGAACGCCTGAAAGCCGTCCTCAAGGAGATCAAGGACGCCGAGGGTCGCGTCGTTCTGTTCATCGACGAGCTCCATACCGTCGTCGGCGCTGGAGCCGCCGAGGGCGCGATGGATGCCTCGAACCTGCTCAAGCCGATGCTCGCTCGTGGAGAGCTCCACACGATCGGCGCGACGACCCTCGACGAATACCGCAAGCACATCGAGAAGGACGCCGCCCTCGAACGGCGATTCCAGCCCGTGGTGGTGGACCAGCCCACCGTCGAGGAGACAATCTCGATCCTGCGTGGCCTGCGCGAGCGGTACGAAGTCCACCACGGGGTCCGGATCACGGACTCGGCGCTCGTGGCGGCCGCAACACTCTCCGACCGCTACATCACCGAACGCTTCCTGCCGGACAAGGCGATCGACCTCGTTGACGAGTCGGCGTCGCGGCTCCGCATGGAAATCGATTCGATGCCCAGCGAACTCGATGAGCTCGAACGGCGCCGAATCCAGCTCGAGATCGAGCGAGAGGCGTTGCGCAAGGAGACCGACGATGCCTCGAAGTCGCGCCTGGCCGCACTCGAGGTCGAGCTCGGCGAGATCGCCGAGGTAGCCGGCGGCATGAAGCAGCGCTGGGAGGCAGAGAAGTCCGCGATCTCCGCGATCCGGGCGACGAAGTCCGACCTGGAGCAGCTCCAGGTCCGGATCGAGCAGGCCGAGCGCGAGGCCGATTACGAGCGTGCTGCGCAGCTCAAGTACGGGACCCAGCGCGAGCTGACCGAGCGCCTTACGGGCCAGGAGGCAGCCATGGCGGCACTCCAGGGACCCGGCGCCCTGCTCAAGGAGGAAGTGACCGCCGACGACATCGCGGAGATCGTCGGAGCCTGGACGGGCATTCCCGTCTCGAAGCTCATGGAGGGCGAAACCGCCAAGCTGATCCACATGGAGGAGCGGCTCCACGAACAGGTCGTCGGCCAGGACGAGGCGATCGGGGCCGTTGCCGATGCCGTTCGGCGCGCTCGGGCCGGGCTCAAGGACCCGCGCCGACCGATCGGGTCGTTCCTGTTCCTCGGCCCGACGGGCGTCGGCAAGACCGAACTGGCTCGAGCCCTGGCGTCCTTTCTGTTCGACGACGAGAGCGCCATGGTCCGGATCGACATGAGCGAGTACATGGAGAAGTTCACGGTCTCGCGCCTCGTCGGTGCGCCGCCCGGCTATGTTGGCTACGAGGAGGGCGGCCAGCTGACCGAAGCTGTTCGGCGCCGGCCGTACCAGGTCCTGCTGCTCGATGAGATCGAGAAGGCCCATCCCGACGTGTTCAACATCCTGCTCCAGGTCCTCGACGAGGGTCGCCTGACCGATGGCCAGGGTCGAACGGTCGACTTCCGGAACACCGTCGTGATCATGACCAGCAACATCGGCAGCCAGGTGATCACGGCGTACGCCGGACGGGCTGAGGATCCCGATGCCTACGAGGCGATGAAGCGCGAGGTGACCGATTCGCTCCGGGATCACTTCCGGCCCGAGTTCCTCAACCGGATAGACGAGGTCATCGTCTTTCACGCCCTCACCGACGCGAACCTCACGGCGATCGTCGATCTGCTGCTGGCCGATCTGCAGCGACGCATCGCGAGCCAGGACCTGACCGTGGAGCTCACGCCGTCCGCGCGGGCCCTGATTGCTCGGGAGGGGCACGATCCGGCTTACGGGGCGCGGCCGCTCAAGCGGACCATCCAGCGGCTGGTCGAGAATCCGTTCGCACGGGCCCTGATCGACGGTCGCTTCCGCCCCGGCGATCGGATCATTGCCGACGCGGATCCAGTCGGCTCCACGCTCATCTTCTCGACCGAGAGCCAGACCGTGGTGACCGATGCCGCTACGCGCCGCGATGCGCGGGGGGCCGGCAATGACGCTGGAGCCGACGAGGGCGGGAGTCCGCGGCGTCGAGGCAGGACCTCCGTCGTCGATCTCCCAGAGACCACCGCGCGCAAGCCGGACGGCGAGGGTCTCGTCAACTGAGGTACCTCGAGGCCGTATCCCGCCTCGAGTCCCTGCCGGCGGTTCTGCCCGACCCGCCGGCCGCCCTGATGCCCGAGCGGCTTGATACGGGCGAGCGGCGAACCATGGCCATTCCATTCGGGCCGGACACGGCGCGGCGAGCGGCGGTCCTCGTGCTGATCACGCCGGCCTCTGGTCACGTGGACGCCGAAGCCGAGGTGATCCTCATCCGCAGGGTGGATCGCGGCGGCCATCACTCGGGCGATGTCGCCCTGCCCGGCGGGCGTTTCGAACCTGACGATGCCGACGCCGCTGCCGCCGCTCTTCGCGAAGCGCAGGAAGAAGTGGCGCTCGACGCCGAAGCCGCCGCCGTGCGGGTGATCGGCGAACTCGAAACCTTCTGGATCCCGGTCTCGGACTATCGGGTCACGCCGATCCTGGCGATCGCAGGGCGCCGTCCTGAGCTGTCACCGGCGCCGGCCGAGGTCGAGGCGATCGTGCGCGCCCCGCTCCGCGCGTTCCTGCCATCAGCCCCGATCGAGATCGTCGAAACCGAGATCCGCGGCTTCAGTCTTCGGTTCGGTGCCTACCCGACCAGCGGGCTCCGCGTCTGGGGCGCGACCGCCCGCATCCTCGGTCAGCTGGGCGCGATCATCGAGCCGTCCTGAGCGGCTCCGCGACTTCGCGGACGAGCGCCGTCAACCCCTGGGGCGCAGCACTCGCGGGTAGGCCGAGGATGACGTCGTTGGCCCCGGCTGCGACGAACGCGCGGGCGAGACCTGGGCACCGCTGCTCAGACATCATCGAGGGTCCCGTCGTCGGGTGCGGGTCACAGCGGCTCGCCGCTGGCGAGGTCCTCGTCGGTCCGGCGACGCTCACGCGGCGCGAGGGTGCCTTCGCCACGCTCGACGGTCGGGGACGCGCCGGGCGCGAGAAGGGCGGCGCCGGCCGCGTCGATCACCGACTGGTCGCTGGCTCCGCTGAACTCCACGACGATCGCGCGCATCTCGATCTGGTCGGTCCATGCCGCATGGGCGACATCGGCCGGCCACAGGACCGCCTCGCCAGCGGCAACGCGACGGCGCTCATCGCCGACGCTGACCCAGCCACCACCCTCGATGACGCAGAACCACGTCGTGTTCGGGTTGGAATGCGGCACCACAGACCCGCCACGAACGAATGCGAGTTCCGAGATCAGGCCTCGCCCATCGGAGTGGATGACCTGGCCGGCCAGCCCGCGCGTGCCGGGCGGACCCTCGGGGCGTCGATACCCGACTCCAAAGCGTCGGATCTCCATCGGCATGGATCGGGCTCGGACTGGTTTGCCCGCCGCGGCACCTGACCGACGGAACGCCGGCTCAGCGCCTTCGGCGGCGCGAACCCCTGGATCGGATGGTGGCCTCGGGTCGCGAGGCCTTTTGGTGACTCAGGTAGCGCTGTCGGGCGAGCTGCTGCTCATAGCCCGCGAAGATCGGCGGGTAACGGCGAAAGCGCACCCAGACCATCGTTCCGAGCCCGGTCAGGAGGATGAACATGACGACGGCGAAATCGAAGACGAAGACTGCGCCCATGCCCACCAGGAGGAACGTGATGAGGCCGGTCCACAGCAGCCACTCCCACATGTCGGTGTAGGGCCGATGTCGATGCAGGGCGCGGGTCCGGACGTTGTACAGGACGATCAGGGCCACAAGCAGGACCAGCGAACTGATCCAGATCGCGTTGAACAGGTCCGGAAAGTTCTCTCGCCGGAAGGGGAGCCAGAGGTATTCCCAGGGTAAAAGCGTCACTTGAACTCCAAGTCTCGCCCGCATCGCAGGAGCGGCGGGCCCACCGAGCGTGGAGTATGCCACGGCCCGCGGGTATACTCGGGCATGGACGCGCGCCCCGCGGAAGGCAGCTACAGGAGGACGCTTGCGAGCCCTGCTTTCGGTCGCGACGCGCGACGGCATCACCACCTTTGCCAGGGACCTCCAGTCCCTTGGCGTCGAGGTATTCGCGACCGACGGGACGCGGGAACACCTTGCGGCGGATGGCATCGAGGTCGCCTCGATCGCTGAGCTGACCGGTGTCGCGCCCATGCTCGGCGGTCAGGTCAAGACGTTCCATCCCGCGGTCTATGCCGGGATCCTGGCTCGTCGGGACAAGCCCGAACAGCTCGCCGAGCTGGCCGACCAGGGCATCTCGACCATCGACATCGTCGTCGTCAACGTGAAGCCCTTCGGGGTCGAGATCGGACGGAGCCTCGTCGGCATCGAGCGTGCGAGCGAGATGATCGACGTCGGCGGCGCGGCGTTGCTCGGCGCGGCGGCCCGGAATGCCGCCGGCGTGGCTGCAGTTTCCAGCCCCGAGCATTACCCACAGGTCATCGCGGAACTCCGTGAGCGCGGCCTGGTCAGCCCCGAATTCCGATCCCAGCTCGCGGCCGAGGCCTTCGGCACCGTGGCCGCGTACCACGCCGAGATCGCGGCCTACCTCAACCAGGTCTCGGGGACGATGTTCCCGAAGCGGCTCGCGATGGTCCTGGAGAAGGTCACCGATCTTCGCCACGGCGAGAATCCCCACCAATCAGCGGCGTTCTATCGCGAGACCACCCACCGATCCGGGACGCTCGCGGACAGCACCCAGCTGCACGGCGAACGTCCATCGTTCAACAACCTGCTCGACATCGACGCCGCCTACCGGACGGCGAGCGATTACACGGGACCGACCGTCGTCATCGCCAAGCACACGGATCCGGTCGGGATTGCCACGTCCGATGAGTTGGTCGATGCCTACCGGAAGGCCCTCGAAACCGACCCGGTCGCGTCGTTCGGCGGGATCGTCGGCGTCAACCGTGAACTCGACGGCGCCACCGCCAGGGCGATTGCCCAGAACTCGTACGAAGCCGTCGTCGCCCCCAGTTTCGATCGAGCGGCGCTCGGGATCCTGCGCCAGAAGCACGGCCTCGAGATCCTCGCCGTCCCGCCCAATCCCGCAGATGGCATGCGCGACTACGGGATCGCCAACCTCGACTTCAAGCGCATCGGCGGCGGCCTGCTCGTCGAAACCCTTGATACCCTCGGCCTGGATCGCGGCCAGCTCCAGGTCGTGACCAAACGGCGCCCGACACTCGAGGAACTGACCGACCTGCTGTTCGCATGGCGAGCGGTCCGGCACGTTCGATCCAACGCCATCGTCCTTGCCAAGAACGGCGCGAGCGTCGGCATCGGCGCCGCCCAGGCCAGCCGCCAGGTCTCGGTCGAGATCGCGCTTCGCCGGGCGGGCGATCGGGCCAGGTTGAGCGTCATGGCCAGCGACGCCTACTTTCCATTCCCAGACGGCATCCAGATCGCGGCGCAGGCCGGGGTCATCGCCATCATCCAACCCGGTGGGTCCATCAGGGACGAGATGGCGATCGAGGTCGCCGACCGTCACCACCTGGCCATGGTCTTCACCGGTCGCCGCCACTTCCGTCACTAGTCCACCGCCGGACGGCGGTCCTCAGGGGGAATCACATGGAACAGCTCCTCGCACTCGAGATGGTTCGCGTCACCGAGGCTGCCGCGATCGCGTCGGCGCGGCTCATGGGTCGTGGCCAACGCGACGAGGCCGATCGACTCGCAACGGAAGCCATGCGGGCCGCGATGGACGAGATCCAGATGGCCGGGACGATCGTCATCGGCGAGGGTGAGCGGGACGATGCGCCGATGCTGTACATCGGGGAGCGCGTCGGCGCGGCGGACGCGGGAGGAAACGTCCCGGAGATCGACATCGCCGTCGATCCACTCGAAGGCACCAACCTCGTGGCAACGGGCTCGGCCAACGCCATCACCGTTCTTGCCGCATCGGAACGCGGCGGCCTTGTCCACGCCCCCGACACGTACCTCGAGAAGTTGTGCGTCGGGCCACTCGCCGCAGGGCACGTCGACATCACGGTGTCCGCAACGGAAAACGTGCATCGGATCGCCGAGGCACTCCGGCGCAAACCGGGCGACATCACCATCATCATCCTCGAGCGTCCGCGCCACGACGCATTGATCGCCGAAGTCCGGACGACCGGTGCGCGGATCAAGCTGATCGGGGACGGTGACCTGTCGGCCGCCATCAGCTGCGCCGTCTCGGGAACGGGCGTCCACGCGGTCATGGGCCTCGGCGGCGCGCCGGAGGGCGTGATCACCGCGGCAGCGCTGCGCTGCCTGGGCGGCGAGATCCAGGCTCGGTTCCGGTATCGGAGCGAGGAGGAGCGCGAGCGGGGCCGGAAGATGGGCCACGGGGACGAGACCCGTGTCTACCGCACCGAGGACCTGGCGTCAGGCGATAACCTCGTCTTCGCGGCCACGGGGGTCACGAGCGGCGATCTCCTCGAGGGCGTGCGCTTCTTCGGCGGCGGAGCCCGGACGCACTCCCTGATCATGGCCTACCAGACCAAGACAGTCCGCTTCGTGGATACCGTGCACATGTTCGACCGCGAGCGTCCGCCGAGCGTCCGGCTCTAGGCGGCGGAGGTACACCGGATGTCGAGCTCGGAGCGTCGGATCGTCGCCCTCGGTGGCGCCTCGCTCGGGCCCAGTTCAACCGATGGCCCGCTCCACCAATATCTGCTCGACCTCACGGGTCAGAGCCGGCCGCGGGTGTGCTTCCTGGGCACGGCCAGTGGGGACGAGGCGGCGTACACGGCCTTGTTCTACGGCTGGTTCGCCCGCCGCGCAGAAGCCATGCACCTGAACCTGTTCGATCGCCGGATCGCCGACATCGAGGGGCTCCTGACCGAGGCCGACCTGATCTATGTCGGCGGGGGCAATACCGCAAACATGCTCGCGATCTGGCGAACGCACGGTGTCGACGTGGCACTCCGCCGAGCGTGGGAGTCCGGCGTGATCCTGGCCGGTCCGTCGGCCGGGGCTGTCTGCTGGTTCGAAGGTGGGACGACGGATTCGTTCGGGCCAACGCTCGGGGCGCTCAACGACGGCCTCGGGTTCCTGGCCGGCAGTTTCTGCCCGCACTACGACAGCGAATCACTCCGCCGGCCGCGCTACCACGAGTTGGTCGGTGCCGGGGCCTTGCCCGACGGTTACGCGGCCGACGACGGCGTCGGCCTGCTGTTCAGCGGCGATCAGCTCGCGGAGGTCGTGGCCGTCATGCCCGAAGCCCGTGCCTTCCGGGTGACTCGGAGCGGCAACGATGTGGAGGAGACCTCGCTCAAGCCGAGGCGCCTGCGCGCCTGAGGGCCCGCGACCGCTCAGGATCCGGGTGAGCTAGCGGCCACCCACGTTCTGGCGGCCACCCATGTGCTGCCGTCCCACTGCGCAACGGCGCGGACGGCGTCCGGTCCTTCGTCCGCAGCTCGTGCTCGATGCGCCGTCGCGACCGTTCGGTGCCAGCCCGGTGGCACGAGTCCCGGCGCGAGGTCATCCAGCGGGGCGAGCACGAAGAGGCGCTCCGCGGCGTCCCGGTGCGGGACGATCAGGAGTCGGTCTGCCTTGCCCTGATCGATTGACATTCCATCCGGCGGCCGATCGATCGCAAGCTGCGCACGGCCGAAGATCAGGAGGTCAAGGTCCAGTTCCCGCGGTCCCCAACGCTCCCGTTCGCGGCGTCCGAACGCACGCTCGATTCCCTTAAGGGCGATCAGCAGGGCGATGGCGCCGGTAGCCGGGTTCGGGCCCGCCGGAACGTCGAGGGCAACGACCGCGTTCTTGAAGTCCGGCTGATCCTCGACGCCGACCGGCCGCGTCGCGTACAACCGGGAAACCCCGCGGATGCGGACGCTCGGTTGCGCCCCCAGGGCGTGAACGGCCGATGTGAGCGTCGCCGTGGCGTCACCGAGGTTCGCCCCGAGCCCGACATACGCTCGTACATGACGCGTGGGCACGCTCGCCCTCCTCGCTAGACTCGCCCGATGAGCCGGGTCGTCGCCATCATCCTCCATGCCGTCCCCGAATCGAGCGCCGGCCCCCTGGAGCGGGCATTCGCCGATGACCGACGGCGCAATGCGGACCGGCAGGCACGCGGCTTCGCGACGCTGGGGGCGACGGTCGAGATCATCGAAACGCAGCGCCGTGGCCCGCCATTCGGCGAGCGCCTTCGCGGCCTGACGCGGGACCTTGGCCTCGCCCGCTCGGGCGATGCCGCCGGACTCGTGGTCATGGGCTCGGGCAGCATCCCGCTGGCCCGGCGCGCGGATCGGGCGCTGTTCATGGCGGCCGCCGCGGGACCCATGGGGAGCCAGTCAACCGGCCGTTCCCGAGGCCTCCTCACCAACAACGTTTACTCCGGGGACATCCTCGCGATTCCGGCCTGCACCGATCTCGAGGGGCTTCCGGATCTGGCCGCCGACAACGGCGTCCCGCGCTGGGCTGCCGACCACGGCCTCGAGGTCCATGACCTTCGCGACCGTTGGCGCCTCCAGGTCGACCTCGATTCACCGCTCGATGTGGTCCTCGCGACGCTCAACGACGGCGGGCGCCGGGACGGGGACGGGGACGGGCGGGATACCACGGACGCGCGCAGCCCTGGAAGACATGTCCGTTCGGTCCTCGAACGAATACGTGCCGTGGCCGAGGACCCGGCGTCGGAGTTCCTCGTCGCCGGTCGCACCTCGAGCACGACCCTGCGATGGGTCGAGCGGAATACCGCGAGTCGCACGCGAGTCCTCATCGAGGAACGAGGCATGAAGACGGCACCGGCGGCGCAACGTCCATCGCGATCTGCCCTCGGGCTGCTCCTCGACGCCGACGGGCCGGATGCCCTCGGGGCCGTCGTCGAGCAGCTCGCGGACGCGGCCGTGGTGGACACCCGTGTCCTGATGGCGCATCACTTCGGACGGGCCGAAGCGGCGTGGCCCGCGGCCGAGGACCGGTTCGCCAGCGACCTGCTCCTCCCGGATCAGATCAACGATCCGTGGCTCCGGGCGTTGACCGCGTCCGCCGCGGGTTCCGGCGTGCCGATCCTGCTCGGCGGGCACACGCTCGTGGGACCCGGGCTTCGCCTTGCGCTTCGTCCGGGCAGGACGAACCCATGACCGACGAGCCAGTGATCGGCCTCCGGCGCGCCGACGACCTCGTCCTGCGGCCTGAGCCCGGCGATGAACTGGCCCTGGTCGCGCTGATTCGCGACGAGATCGAGGCTACGCGCCCGATGACCTTTGCCCGGTTCATGGAGCTCGCCCTGTACCAGCCGGATCACGGCTACTACGCGTCGGGGAACCGTGGCCCGGGGCGCTCGGCGGACTTCCTGACTGCCCCGGAATCCCACCCGATCTTTGGCTGGGCCGTGGCGCGCCAACTGGACGAGATCTGGCAGCGACTCGGACGTCCCCCGGAGTTCACGGTTCGCGAGTACGGGGCCGGGACCGGCGCGCTGGCTACCGGCATCGTCGGCGGCCTCGCCCGCTCTGATGCGGGACTGCGGGCCGCGATCCGGTACCGCATTGCAGAGCGGGCACCGGACCGTGAGCGCCAGGTCCTGACCAGCCTCGCGTCGGTTGGTGCCGCCGAGGTCTTCGAACCCGACGACGGACGGCCCATCATCGGTGCCATCCTCGCAAATGAAGTCATGGACGCCCTGCCGGTCCACCGCGTCGTCGGTGCCGCCGACGGCCACATCCGGGAAGTCTTCGTTACGCTCGGTTCGGCGTCGAACTTCGATGAAGTCGAGGGCGAACCATCAACGCCGAGGCTGGCCGAGCGACTCGCCGATGACCGCGTCGTGCTGGCACCGGGCCAGGCGGCCGAAATCTGCCTGCAGCTCGACGCCTGGATCGCGAAGGCAGCCGCCGGGCTTGATCGAGGGCTGATGATCCTCATCGACTACGGCCACCCGGCGGCGGCCCTCTACGCGCCGAACCGTGGGAGCCTCCTGCGTGCTTACACGCACCACCGCGTCCACGACGATCCGTTCCGGAACGTCGGTCGACAGGACCTCACGGCGCACGTCGACCTGACGGCCGTCGAACGGGCGGCCGTGGCAGGCGGGCTGAACCATCTCGGCGTCACGACCCAGGCAGAGTTCCTGACCGGCCTCGGCGCCGGCGAACTGCTGGTCGGACTCCAGTCGGAACCGTCGATCGACATGGGCGCCTACCTCGAAGCTCGCTCCGCGCTGTTCCGGCTCCTGGATCCCTCGGCGACGGGTCGGTTCGCGGTCGAAGTCTTCGGGAGAAGCCTGCCCGAAGGTCCGCCGCTCCGTGGCCTCGCGTTCCGGATGGCCCGCGGCTGACCGCAGCAGGACCGCTGGGTGCGCGGGCCTGTCGCCATCGATGCGGGCGGTCGACTGAGGGCCGACGAGTAGCACGTCTAGGTAAGGTTACCTATTGCGTGTGCCTACCCTGTCCCGCGACATTTCAGGTCCAGCCCCGTCACCGGGGCTTGCGACGAAGGGCGGTCTGTGATCTTGCACGCGCGCTCGGTGCAGGCCGCCCTTCGACCTTCCAACTCGACCTCTCGGCGACGCTGCGGGCGATGCCTTTCGGGCCGCCTGCCGGACCGGGTGCCCCTGCTAGAATGCGGCTGGGCGACGGGCATGCGAGTGCGCCCGTAGCGACAGGCCACCGAGGGTCGTCCCGCCCAAGGACGTTGCCGCCCAGAAGCGAGCGTCGCCCGTGACCGGCGCCGTTTGGAGTGAGGATCGGTTGACCGGGATCTGGTACATCGTCGGGTTCGCCATCGCAGCCGTGTCGTTCACGTTCCTGACGTTTGGCGCCGCGTGGCTCCTGTCGCACCGCAATCGCGGTGACGTGCACAAGGGGCTGCCCTACGAATCAGGCATCGACACGCTCGGGGATACCCACGGTCGGTTCGGGCTGTCGTTCTACATCTACGCCCTGTTGTTCGTGGCCTTCGACATCGAGGTCATCTTCATCTACCTGTGGGCGGTGGTCTTCCGGGATCTCCTGCTCGGCGGGTTGGTGAGCATGCTGGTGTTCGTCGGGATCCTCCTGATCGGTCTCGCCTACGCCTGGCGCAAGGGCGTCCTGTCGTGGCGATGACGGACCGGGACGACGCCCTCGCCACGCCACCCGGCGTCGAGGGTCAGGAATCCAGCGCACGAACTGCCCTGGTCGTGCCCGGCGAGTCCGCCGTGACCGCGCCGATCGTCGTTCGGAATGAGCTGTGGACGTCGGCCGAGGGAATGGCCTATGACAGCGGCCGGGACAGCGGGCTCGCGCACCTGGCGGAACTCGCGGCGAGCGACGTCTCGCGCCGGGACGACGCCCGATGGTCGGGCATGCTCGAGGTGATCCCGGCGAAGGCCGACATCGTCCTCGACCTTCTCCGCGCCAACAGCCTGTGGCCGCTTCTCTCCGGCCTGGCCTGCTGCGCCATCGAGATGATGAGCGCCGCGACATCCAAGAACGACATGGATCGTTGGGGCATGTTCCCGTTCCGCGCGTCGCCTCGGCAGGCCGATGTCCTGATCGTGGCCGGCACGCTCACGACGAAGATGGCCGGGCCACTCGTTCGTCTCTGGGAGCAGATGCCGGAGCCGAAGTGGTGCGTAGCGATGGGCGATTGCACGTGCTCCGGCGGTCGGTACAAGCGGAGTTACAGCACGATTGAAGGCATCGACCGGGTCATGCCCGTGGATGTCTACATTCCGGGCTGCCCGCCGCGGCCGGAGGGCCTCATCTACGGGATGATGAAGCTCCAGCAGATCGTCAAGGACCGACGCGGGCAATGGGCGGATCGGGCCATCGGGCCGACCGTTCCCCCGGGAGTCTGACGCGGTGGATCGAGCCCTCAAGACACGCCTGGAGGCCAGGTTCGGCGACATCGCGTCCGGACCCATCCGCCAGCGGCATGACGAGACCGAGCTCCGGATCCCGGCCGGTGCCGCGCCAGATGTCCTGCGCGCGCTGCATGACGAGCCCGAGTTCGGGTTCCTGATGCTGTCAGACCTTGCCGGCGTTGACACCGGCGATCACATGCAGGTCGTCTACCACCTGTGGAGCGAAACCACATCGGATTGGCTTCGGGTCGTTGCCGACAAGATCTCGCGTGACGACCCGCGAACGCCGTCCATCACCTTCCTGTGGAAGGGCGCCGAGTGGATGGAGCGCGAGGCGTACGACATGTTCGGGATCGTCTTCGAGGGCAACCGCGACCTTCGACGGATCTACATGCCGCCCGACTACACGAGCTTCCCGCTGCGCAAAGACTTCTTCCTGCCAGACGATGCCACCCGTTCGCCCGGTGGCGGTGTCCGGCACATGGAGCGCAGCCACGCCCCCCAGGGCACGCCAACCGGCGCCGTCCGCCGCGTGAAGGCCTAGGCGCGATGACGACCACAGCCGGTCCGCACCAGCACGCCTCAGCCGACGACCCGCGGGTCATGCTCGATGACGAGATCGGCGTCTTCGACGCGATCCCGCCGTACCCGCCGCGAACCGAGCGCGAAGCCGAGTTCTACACCCTCGGTGACGGCGAGATGTTCCTCAACATGGGCCCCCAGCATCCCTCGACCCACGGCGTGCTGCGGGTTGTCCTGAAGCTGGATGGCGAGAAGGTCGTCGACCTTGATCCGGTCCTCGGCTACCTCCACCGCGGCGTCGAGAAGCTCTGCGAGAACGCCGACTACC
>JBDTOJ010000088.1:0-26749 GCA_039933295.1 Chloroflexota bacterium | reverse complement strand
GGAATTCCTGGATCTGGCTCTTCTTCTTGCCGGCGGCCGGCTCGTTGATCGGGAACTTCACGCGGCCGTTGCCGTTGGTCATGACCTTTGACATGAGCGCCGAGTAGTCGGTGTGAATGACCTTGTCGTCGTAATGGATCAGCTGGGCAAAGCCGAAGACATCGCGGTAGTAGTCCACAAATGTGTTCATGTCCCCGAGCGCCACATTGCCGACGCAGTGGTCGATCTCGAGCAGGGACAGCCCCTTGGCCGCCCGGGCCGGCTTCTTGATCTTTCGATACCCGGGCGCGAAGACGCCGTGGTAGTCGCGCCGATCGATGAACGAGTGGCGCACCTCTCCGTACGTGTAGACGGCGCTCCGGCGGAGGACGCCGTCCTCGCCACCGTCCATCTCCATCGGCTCGATCGCCGAGCGCCCCCCTCGCGTCGTGGTCTCCCGCCATGACGCGGTCGCGTCGTCGACGGAAAAGGCGATATCGCGTACCCCGTCGCCGTGGCGATGAACGTGCTCCGCGATCTCACCATCCGGCGTCAGCGGCGCTGTCAGGACGATCGTGATGTCGTTCTGGCGCATGACATAACTCGCCCGATCGCGGACGCCGGTCTCGAGGCCGGAAAATGCGACTGGCGTGAATCCCCACAGGGCGCGGAAATAGGCCGATGCCTGACGGGCGTTGCCAACCCAGAACTCGACGTGGTCGAGCCCATTGAGGGGCAGGAAGTCCTTCGCCTCGGCGTACGCGTCCTTGTTGACGATCGCGCCGGCCTGGTTCGCGGCGCCACGGTTGATGGTCTCGGTCATCGTTCCGGTTTCCTCCGATGGGACCCGTGGAGGATCAGTGGCCACCCATGGTAGACCCACCGGTTTGCGCCGGCTCGCGGGCGTGCGACCCTTCCCACGGGCGTGCGACCCGGCCCACGGGCGTGCGACACTGACGTCATGACTACCTCGTCCGACCAGGCTGCCCGCCTCGATGCCGCGATCGCCAGCCTCATGGCCCTTCAGCCCCGTGTCGTCGCTGCGGCGCCGTGGGAGCTGGCGGAGCTCTACGGAACCGAGGACGAGGCGCGCTGGGCACCGCCCGAGGTCCTCGCCCACGTCGAGGAGATGTTCCCGTTCTGGCTCGGCGAAACCGAACGGATCCTCGAGGGGCCTGCCTCAGCGCCGGTTCCCTTTGGGCGTGTTGCCACCGATGTCGTGCGTATCGGGATCATCGGTCGCGACCGGACACTCCCGCTCCGCGAGCTCTTCGCGCGGGTTGCGGCCGATGGTGCCCGCCTGTCCGCCCGACTCCGGGAATTCGATTCGCCTGACCTGGCTCGCGAAGGTCTGCATCCGAGGATGGGCGTCATGACGGTGGGGGACATCCTCGATCGATTTGCCATCTCGCATGTCGAGGATCACGTTCGCCAACTCGAGGAGATCCTCGCCGCCCGAGGCGCCTGACTCCGTGTTCATGCTGTGGGCGATTCCCGTTGGGCTGATCCTTGGATTCGTCGCCCGTGGCAGCCTCGATGGGCTGCTTGCGCTCGGGTTCCGCTGGGGACCGCTGGCGATCGCTGGCCTGCTCGTGCAGGTGGTCCTGTTCACCGCCTTCGGCGATTCACTGGCAGGCGATCTGGGTCCGGCGATCTATGTCGCCTCGACGGTCGCTGTCCTGCTCGCGGTCGTCCGAAACTGGCGCATGACCGGCATGCCGATCGTCGCTCTGGGTTCGCTCAGCAACCTCGTCGCGATCACGGCCAATGGCGGATTCATGCCGGCCAGCCAGGAGGCACTCGACATCGCCGGTTTCGCAGGGCCAGGCGATCACACCAACAGCGTCGTCCTCGCGGACCCTGCCTTCCGGCCGCTGACCGACATCTTCGCGCTCCCAGCGAACGTGCCACTCGCGAATGTGTTCAGCGTCGGCGACGTCCTGATCGGCCTCGGCATCCTGGTGGTGATCGGCGCCGGCATGCGTTCGCGTACCGAACCCGCGGGACCCATGGCAACGATCCCGTCCTGACGTCTAGCGGCCCCGGCGCTCCCGCCACAGGCTTCCGATCAGGAACATGACGTTGGCTGGTCGCTCCGCCAGGCGGCGCATGAAGTACGGATACCACTGGCTGCCGAGCGGTACGTAGATCCGAACCGTCCAACCTGCGCGGAGCAGGCGCTCCTGGAGGTCTCGGCGGACCCCGTACAGCATCTGGAATTCGAACCGCTCAGGGCCGATGCCGCGCTCGCGGGCATAGGCAATGGTCCCCTCCACGATCGCATCATCATGGGTCGCGATCCCCGGGTAGTTGCCGTCGTCGAGGAGCCGCCGCATGACGGCAACGTAGGCGGCGTCGACATCGGCCCGGTCCTGATGGGCGACCGACGCCGGCTCTCGATACGCACCCTTGCACAGGCGTACGCGCACTCCGGCCACGATGAGTCGCTCGGCGTCGGCTGGCGTTCGGAGGAGCATGGCCTGGAGCACCACCCCGACATCGCCCGAGCCGGCCATGATCGGTCGCAGTTCCTCGTAGACCGCGAGCGTCGTATCTGTGGTCGAATGGTCCTCCATGTCGATCCGGACGAATGCCGCCGCCGCAGATGCCGCGGTCAGGATCCGGCCGACGTTCTCGCGCATGATCGCCGGGTCCAGGACGAGGCCCATCTGGCTCAGCTTGACGCTCACGTTCAGGTCGAGGCCGCCTTCCACGAGCGCCTGGATTGCTGCGACATACGCGCTTGCGGCAGCCCGAGCCTCGGCCGGCGAGCGGACCGATTCGCCGAGGATGTCGACGGTCGTTCGAAAGCCGGCCGCCCGCATGCGCTCGAGGGCGGGCATCGCCGCGGCCATCGTCTCGCCAGCAACGAAGCGACTCACCATCGAGCGAGTGAGGGGCAGGCGCGTCGCCAGTCGCCCGATGAATCGACGATGCGACAGGCCCAGGAGGATCGCGCGCATGGCACGCTCGACGGCGCGCGAGGCGGCTGCGCGGACGTTCACCGCGGGCTCAACGAGGAGGACGCTCTCCCGGGACGATGGCGGCCTCGAGCTGGTCACCAAGTTCGACCGTTCGTCGGTAGGCGGCCCAGACCGCTTCCGACAGGACCGTTCGGAGCCGGCCCGACTCGAGCTCATGAAGGGCTGCCGCGCTCGTCCCGCCCGGCGACGTGACCATGTTCCGGAGCTCGGCCGGGTGCATCGCGGACTGCTTGGCGAACAGCGTGCTGCCTTCGAGTGTCTCGATCACAAGGTCGTGCGCGATGTGGCGCGGGAACCCGAGGTGGACCGCGGCGTCGATCAGCGCCTCCATGAACAGAAAGACGTACGTCGGGCCTGTTCCGGAAACGGCCGTCGCCATCGCGACCAGCTTCTCGTCATCCACCTCGAGCTGGGCGCCCAGGGCGGAGAGCAGCGCCGCGGCCTGCGCCCGTTGCTCGGGCGTCACCTCCGGCGTCGCGAACCAGACGGTCATGCCCTTGCCAAGGCGGGCCGGCGTGTTGGGCATGCTCCGGACGATCTGGTCGTGACCGAGCGCCGCAGCGAGGGCCTTGGTGGTCGCGCCGGCCAGGACGCTGATGACCAGTTGGCCGGGTCGCAGTACCTCGCCGATCTCGCGTCCGACGCGCGCGAGCATCTGCGGCTTGATGGCCAGGATCACGACATCGGCACCGGCGATCGCCTCGGTGTTGAGGGCGGCGGTCCGGATGCCGTGGGCAGTTGCCAGCTGATCGCGTCGATCCGCCCGGGGATGGCTCGCTACGACGTGTGCCGGGTCGACCAGCTGACCACGTAGCAGCCCGGCGATGATGGCCTCGGCCATGACGCCGGAACCGATGGTGGCGATGGTGCGACCTGCGAGCGGGGACATGGCCCGAGTATGGCATGTGCCCGTGCTGCCGATCGCCGAGCTCAGTCCTCCGGCGCCACGGTCTCGTCGGGTGATCCGGACCGCGCCGCGCGGGCCGATGCCGCTCGATCCTCGAGCGCGCGCTTCAGGCGGAACCGCAGGAAGGCGTTGTCACCGGCACGTCCGACGCAGGTCGGGCAAAGGTGCGCCCAGCCTTCGAGATCATCGGGCGAGCGAGTCTCATGGCTGGCACCACACCACAGGCAATCGAATGTGGGTCGGAACGCCATCAGTCGCGATCGGTTCCCGGGTCAGTCTCGCGCCGGAATCCGGCCCGACCCGCGCTCAGGCTCGTCTCAGAGCGGCTTGAGTTCGTCCACGGCGACGCGAGCGGCGCCCCGATCGGTGAACCAGGTAGCGTCGATCTGGACGAAGTTGGCCCACTCGGTCGGGACCTGATCTTCCGGGAAGATCGCGTTCACCGGGCACTCCGGCTCACAGGCACCGCAGTCGATGCATTCGTTGGGATCGATGAACAACTTGCGGTCGACGCCTTCCTCGAAATGGATGCAATCCACCGGGCAGACCGAGACGCACGAGACATCGAGTACATCGATGCAGGGCTCGGCGATGACGTAGGCCATTGGGGTTCGATCTCCTCATTGCGACGCGGCGCAGGTGCCCTCGTGTGCGGGCGATCGAAAGCGTACCACCCGACATGGGCCGATGCCTTCGTCAGGGCTGGCTCGACGTTTCCTCCGGGACCAGCGGCTGACCGGCCTGGTCGATGAACCGGATGGGCACGACCATCCCTAGCCCCCAATGGCCGGGAATGTGGCAACCGACCAGCCACGAAGCTGATGCCACGACCTCGCGCCGCGGCACGGTCCAGGTGACATCGACCCGTTCGCCGGACGCAACGACGACCCGGAAACCGGCACGATCGGGGGGGACGCTGACCACCGGCGTCGGGCCGGGCGGGGCGCCAGCGGTCGCGGCCTCGGCGGATTCCCAGGCGTCCTGAACCTCCATCGTGCCGATCACGACCTCGTGTATCGCCAGGCCCCCGTTCACGATCTGGAAGAGGACTGACTCGCCCGCCACGAGATCGAGAACCGCCGGCACGTAGGTGTAGTCCTTGGCCAGGATGATCACGGTTCGCGGATGGTCCGCGGTTCCCGGTGTGACCGCGGGTGTCGCAGTGGTACCGCCATCGCAGCCGCCGATCACCAGGCCAGCCATGAGGAACAGCAGCACCGCCCCCAGCACTGGTCGGCCATGCGGGCGGATATGCCAGGGCAGGCGGGGATACTGGTGGGCATTACGCACGACATGAGAAGTCTACGACCCATTCGGGGCGACACCGAAGTTGCTTGACACCGGCATCGCCGCCACCGGATAGTGCTGTGCACCCGCGGGAGTGCGAACGACTCGGGCGCCCACGAATGTCGCGGGCAATCGACCCATCCGGCGCGAAATCCGCCGATCCGTCCCCGAAACCCTCGGCTATCGGCACAAGGGAAGTCGAATCGCCCGTGACCAGCCCATCTTCGACTGCAGCCCAGCACCTCTCGGCCTCCGACGCGGCGGGCACGTCTTCAGCGATCCCGGCCGTACGTCTGGAAGGGGTCGTCAAGCAGTTCGGGAATGACGCTGCCGGTCGCCGCGTCGCGCAGGCCCTGAAGACCGGCCCGGGCGAGGCCATCGTTGCCGTGGCCGGAATCGACCTCGAGATCCGGGATGGCGAGTTCTTCTCGATGCTTGGCCCATCGGGCTCCGGAAAGACGACGACGTTGCGGATGATCGCCGGCTTCGAGATGCCGACACGCGGGCGGATCTTCCTCCACGGCGAGGATGTGTCGGACAAGCCGCCGTTCGAGCGGGACGTCAACACCGTCTTCCAGGACTACGCCCTCTTCCCGCACATGACGGTAGGCCAGAACGTCGGCTATGGGCTCGAGGTCCGGAAGGTGCCAAAGCCCGAGCGCGAGCGTCGCGTCGCCGAGGCACTCCAGATGGTGCGTCTCGAGGGTTACGACACCCGCAAGCCCGGCCAACTGTCCGGGGGACAACGTCAGCGCGTGGCTCTCGCGCGAGCGCTCGTCAACCGACCGCGGGTCCTGCTCCTGGACGAACCGCTCGGCGCTCTCGACCTGAAGCTGCGCGAGGAGATGCAGCTCGAACTCAAGGCGATCCAGCAGGAGGTCGGGATCACCTTCATCTACGTCACCCATGACCAGGAGGAGGCACTCACGATGAGTGACCGGCTCGCGGTGTTCAACCGCGGCCGGATCGAACAGATCGGCACGCCGGCCGACCTCTACGAGAAGCCGGAGACGGCGTTCGTCGCGGGATTCGTTGGAACGTCCAACCTCATCAGCGGCGCAGCTGCCGAGGCACTCCTCGGGTCGACCGGGCTGTATACGGTTCGGCCGGAGAAGATCCGCCTGGCCGAGCCCGGGACCGACGTCGCCAGCGATGAGGTCGCTGCCGACGGCACGATCCGGACGGTTGTCTACCTCGGATCGGACACGCGCTACATCGTTGGACTGGACGCCGGGCCTGACCTCGTGGTGACCCAGCAGAATTTGTCCACGTCGTCCATGGAGGTTCTTGCAGCAAGGGGCCGGCCGGTTCGGCTGGTCTGGAAGCGGCAGCACGCTCTCCGCGTCAGCGAGTGACGCGGAGTCATTGGAGGAGGAGCATGCACAACAGGAAGCTGGCGGCCCTCGTGGCCACCGCGGCGATCGTCGCCGCAGCATGTGGAGGGGGCGCCACGAACGCGCCGAGCAATGGGGGGACGACCCCGACATCCGGAACCCCAAGCGAGCCGGTGGCGACGCAGGGCCCGAAGATCATCGACGCGATTGGCCCGGGTGAGGGTGAGCTCAACCTCATCGTCTGGCCGGGCTACGCGGAATCGGGTGCCAACGTCCCGGAATACGACTGGGTCCATCCATTCGAGACCAAGACCGGCTGCATGGTCAAGACCATCAAGGAAGCTGGCAGCTCTGACGAAATGGTCACCCTCATGCGGCAGGGCGGCGGGTCTCTGTACGACGGGCTCTCCGCGTCGGGCGACGCCACGGTCCGCCTGATCAAGGAAGGCCGGATCGCCGCTGTCGACGTCGAGAAGCTGTTCCCCGAATGGCAGAACCTGTGGTCCGGGATGAAGAGCCCGGTCCACAACACCATCGACGGCATCCACTACGGTGTATCCCACGGCTGGGGCGCCAACCTGTTGATGTGGAACACGACGGTCGTGAGCCCCGCGCCCGACAGCTGGAGCGTGGTCTTCGACAAGAACTCGCCCTACGCGGGCAAGGTCACGGCATACGACTACGCGATCTACATCGCCGACGCGGCGCTGTACCTGTCCAAGGCCCAGCCCGATCTCGGGATCACCGATCCGTACGAGCTGACCCAGGCACAGTTCGATGCCGCCGTGGCGCTACTCAAGGACCAGCGCAAGATCATCGGCAAGTACTGGGGCACCTACGGCGACAACATCACCGACTACGAGAACGGAACCTCCGTCCTCGGGACGACGTGGCCGTACCAGATCGGCGCTCTCAAGGCCGAGGATCCGCCGATCCCGGTCGAGGCGGTGCTCCCGAAGGAGGGAGCAACCGGCTGGGCCGATACCTGGATGATGTCCACCGAGGCCGCTCATCCCAACTGCATGCTGATGTGGATGGATTGGATGATCCAGCCATCGACCCAGCAGCAGGTCGCGGAGTACTTCGGGGAGGCTCCGGCGAACCTCAAGGCCTGCGATCTGATCGACAGCAACCCCGGGCCGTACGGGTACAAGGGCTTCTGCGCCGACCAGCACGCTGCAGATGATGCCTACGCAGCCGCTGTGAAGTTCTGGAAGACGCCGCTCGCCGACTGCGGTGATGACCGCGGAACGACGTGCATCGACTTCTCCGAATGGATCAAGGCGTGGGACGAAATCAAGGCCGCAACCTAGGCAGTTGAGGGAGTAGCAACGGGACTCGGTCCGCATCGCGGGCCGAGTCCCGACTTCGTCATGACGGCGATCGACACGTCTTCCGCCATTCCGCCATCCCTGCTTCGGCGCGCGTCCGCGGCGCTGTACCGCCGGCCTCGGCTGGTGCTCGGTGCGTTGCTGGCCCCGCCCGTCCTGTGGCTCGTGGTCATCTATCTCGGATCGCTGGTCCTGCTCCTCGTGTCGTCGCTCTGGCGCCTCGATCCGATCACCACCGCGATCGTTCGCGAGCCGAGCCTCCAGAACTTCGCGGAACTGTTCTCACTCGACAAGCCGTACCTGGGGATCGCCGCGCACACCGCCGTGATCGCCGGCATCGTGACCCTGGTCGATTCGGCGCTCGCCTTTCCGCTGGCCTTCTTCATGGCCCGCGTGGCGTCCCCGAGGACCCGCGGCGTCCTGTTCATCGCGATCACCCTGCCCCTCTGGATCAGCTACCTCGTCCGGGTCTACTCGTGGCGGATCATCCTGTCCGATGACGGATTCCTGAACTGGATCCTGAGCTTTGTTGGGCTGACGGGACCTGGATCCCTCGGTGACCTGCCCATCGCCCTCGTCTTCAGCTATATCTGGCTGCCGTACATGATCCTGCCGACCTATGCCAGCCTCGAACGCATTCCCCAGTCGCTCCTCGAGGCGTCATCGGATCTCGGTGGGCATGCCTGGATGACCTTCCGTCGGATCATTCTGCCGCTGGCTTTCCCCGGGATCGTCGCAGGCTCGATCTTCACCTTCTCCCTGACCCTCGGCGACTACATCACGCCGACGATCTTCTCGGGTGATCAGTTCATCGGCAACGTCGTCTTCGGGCACGTTGGGGTATCCGGAAATCTGCCATTCGCCGCGGCGTACGCCACGGTTCCTGTCCTGATCATGGCCGCGTACCTCCTCATCGCCCGCCGTCTCGGCGCGTTCGAGGCCCTCTGATATGGGCGGCCGCTGGACACGGATCGGACTGCGGGCAGCGAGCGGGCTGACCCTCGCGTTCCTGTACATCCCGATCGTCATCGTCGTGATCTATGCCTTCAACGATTCGAAGAATCAGTCGTGGCTCCGGCTGATCGACAGCATCGGCTCGCGCGGGCTGGGCGGGACGTTCTCCCTGCACTGGTTCGACATCGCAGTCAACAACGATCAGGTCCGCGAGTCGTTCTTCCTCTCCCTTCAGGCCGCCGTTGGCGCGACGATCGTCGCCCTGATCCTCGGGTCGGCGGCAGCCTTCGCGGTGCATCGCCACCGATTCTTCGGTCGCGATGCGGTCAGCTTCATCGTCGTCCTGCCGATTGCCCTGCCCGGCATCGTCACCGGCATGGCCCTCAACGCGGCGATGAACGCGGGGATCCGCGGTTTCGATGTCGGTCCGCTTCACCTGACCAGCCCGCAGTTCGGCATCTTCACGATCATCGTCGGCCATGCGACGTTCTGCGTCGTCGTCGTCTACAACAACGTCGTCGCCCGGTTGCGACGGCTGGGCCACTCGCTTGAGGAAGCGTCGATGGACCTCGGAGCCGACAGCTGGCAGACGTTCCGGCGGATCACCTTCCCGGCGCTGGCCACGGCGGTCGTCGCCGGTGCACTCCTCGCCTTCGCGCTGTCCTTTGACGAGATCATCGTGACGACGTTCACCGCGGGCACGGAACAGACGCTGCCCATCTGGATCTTCGCGAACTTCCGACTGCCGAATGCTCGGCCGATCGTCAACGTGGTCGCGCTCGGGATGATCCTGCTCAGCGTGTTCCCGGTGTATCTCTCCGCCAGACTGGCCGGGTCCGAGAGCGCCGGCAGCATCCGCTAGCCGAGCCGAGCCGAGTCTGTGCACTGGTAGGCTGACAACATGACCGAACCGACGACTGCCGAAGCAACGCGGACCACCCTCCTCGCGGAGCGCGACCAGCTCCTTGTCTCGCTCGATGAGCCGATCGAAGGACCGGGCCAGATGACCTACGGCTCGCAGGCTGCCGCGGCGACCCATGTCTTCGAGCAGCAGCGTGACCTCGCCCTCCGCGATCACGAGCGCGCACAACTCGTCCTCGTCGAGGAGGCCCTGGCCCGGCTGGACGACGGGACCTACGGGACCTGCCGATCCTGCGGCAACCCGATCGCCGTCGACCGCCTCGAGGCCATCCCGTGGGCGGCGACCTGTATCGAGTGCGCACGCAACCCCACGCCGTGACCCGGTTCGTGGCCCTGGATCGTCGCCGCGCCGAAGGACCCACCTCCCAGGCCCCGGGCAAGACGCAACCGGTTCTGGTGACAATCGATGACATCCGAGCCGCTGCCGACCGCCTCACGGGCATCGCGAGTCGTACGCCGCTCGTCATGTTCGATGCCGGGCCGCCGCCGATCGTCCTCAAGGCGGAATCCCTGCAGTCGATCGGTGCCTTCAAGATCCGCGGCGCGTACAACGCCATCGCCCAGCTCAGCACCGCCGAGCGGGCTCGCGGCGTCGTGACCCATTCGTCCGGCAACCACGCCCAAGGCGTGGCCCGGGCGGCCCGACTGCTCGGGATTCGAGCCACGGTCGTGATGCCGGCAGATGCCCCGGAGATCAAGCGAGCCCGGGTCGAGGCCGACGGCGCCACGATCGTCACGGTTGCCGTCGAGAGTGGCGCTCGCGAGGAGATGGCCCGGCGGTTGGTGGATGAACAGGGCCTGGTCCTGATTCCGCCCTATGACGACGATCGGGTGATCGCCGGTCAGGGGACCTGCGGCCTGGAGATTGCCGAGGATGTGCCCGATCTCGCCATGGTCCTCGTTCCCATCGGCGGGGGCGGGCTGGCAAGCGGCGTCGCCGCGGCCATCGGGGCACTCCGACCGTCCGCGCGCGTCATCGGCGTTGAACCGGAACTCGCGGCCGATGCCGCTGAATCCCTCGAGCTGGGCCACATCGTCCGCTGGGATGGCGCTGCAACCGCCCGGACCATCGCGGACGGTACTCGAACCCAGGCGATCGGCGAGCGGCCGTTCGCCCACCTGTCGCGGTTCCTCGACGGCGTCGTCACGGTTTCGGAGGCCGAGATCGCCCGGGCGGTGGGACTCGGAGCCGAGCAGTCGCGGCTCGTGGTGGAGCCGTCAGGAGCGCTCACGATTGCAGCCGCAGCCTTTCACGCCCGCGAACTCGGGCTGGAATCGCTGACGGGGACCGTCGTGGCGGTCGTCAGTGGCGGCAACGTCGATCCGGCGCGCTACCGGTCGCTGCTCGTGGCAGCCGCGTCCGACTGATCCGCCGCGGCACTGGTGCGCCGGGCATGGAACGCCGCCTCGCGCTCGCGCAGGGCGGCTCGCTCGACATCGACCCTGCGGTCGTCGGCCGCGGAGGATTTCGATTCGCTTCGCATCCAGGCGGCGAGGACGGCCAACGTCGCCAGGAGGAAGATCACGTCCCCAAAGAACCACATGATGCCGGCGGCGAGTCGCTGATCGGCCAAGGCGTCGATCCCGTACGGCGCACCCAGGGTCGCGTAGTGGGCGTAGAGGGGGTACTCGGCAAACAGGATCGCCATCGCCAGGAACGAGCCCTGTGGCAACTGCAGGAAGACGTACGCAATACGGGCGGGGTAGCTCATCCGCCTCGGGGCCGGGTCCACTGCGACGAGCGGCCACCAGAAGAGGAGCCCGGCCGCCAGGAAGAGTCCGTGTTCGAGGTCATGGACGAGGGGATCCTCCAGCGACTGGTCAAAGAGGACGGAGAAATGTGTGCCCCACATGACCCCGGCGAAGATGAGCCAGGCGACAACGGGATGGCCTATCACGCCGACGATCCGGCTGTGAAGGATCGGAAGGAGGTACCGCTGACGGGTTGCCGGTGAAGCTGCTCGAAGCAGCTGAGTGATCGGCGCCGCGAGCGCCAGCAACGGCGGGGCGACAAGCGTCAGGAGCAGGTGCTGGACCATGTGCAGCGAGAACAGCGTGGTGTCGTATTGGGCGATGCCCGACTGGAGGGCCACCGCGATCACCGCGAGCCCGGCGAGGAAGAGCCAGCGCTGGCGCTGCGACACCGGATGCTCCGGATGCCGCCGGTCGACGGAGCGGAGCAGCAGCAGCCAGCCGACGGCCGCTGCCACCAGTCCCAGGGCAACGACGGGCTCGACCGCCCAGCCGAGGATCAGGTTCGAGGCATCGGGCGGATCGATGGGCGAGAGCCCATGCGCCGCCACGGCAACGGGTACGGCGGCCCAGCCGAGGGCCGCGGCGAGAATCGACGAGACGCGAAATCGGTACGAGGATGGCTCCACGAGACCATGGTCCCACGGTGTCGCGCAGCGCACCCGCGAGACTGAAGGCCCTCGGGTATCATGTCGAACGGCTCGCCCGATGAGGGTGGCCCCGAATCGCGCCCCCGCCGGAGTCCGTCCCGACCACCGGCATCGTCACCTTCATCGATCCGAGGACCGCCGATGTCGACCAGCCCCAGGAAGCGACCTGCGCCGGATGTATTCGTTGCCGGCCTCGTGTTGCTCATCCTGGTCGCGCTCGTCGTCGCCATCTTCCTGACCGGATTCGGGAATACCCTCTACCCGCCGGACGCGGTGACCGCGCAGGGCCGCGAGGTTCGCGGGCTCTACAACATCGTGTTCGCCATCGCCGTCGCGATCTTCCTGCTCGTCGAGGGCCTGATCGTGTGGAGTGTCCTGCGCTATCGCCGACGCCCGTCGGACACCGAGCTGCCGGTCCAGACGCACGGCAACAACATGGTCGAAGTCATCTGGACGGTCATCCCGACGGTCATCGTCCTGTACATGTTCGTGATCTCGTGGCAGACCCTCAACCACGTCGATGCCGTGAGTGCGCAGCCGGACATCCGGATCCATGCGATCGCGGGCCAGTTCCAGTGGCAATTCGAGTACCTCGACCAGGACGGCAAGAAGGTCGCGACCCAGCTGGCGCCGGCTTATGACGTCGACACGGGCCTCGGCGGGATGGCCGTTCCGGTCGGCCGATCCGTGCAGGTGACGCTCGACAGCCCGGACGTGATCCACGCCTTCTACGTGCCCCAGTTCCTGTTCAAGCGGGACGTCGTGCCGGGGATGACCAACAAGTTCGAGTTCAACGTCGATGTCACCGAGGCCGGGCAGGTGTTCCGCGGCCAGTGCGCCGAGCTCTGTGGTACCGGTCATCGGAAGATGCTGTTCAACGTGATTGCCCTGTCTCAAGGCGACTACGACACCTGGCTCCGGGCACTCATCGAGAAATCCAACGCGACACCCGCGCCGCTCCCGAGCGGGACGGTCCTCAACGTGACGGCCGAGGGGATCAAGTTCGATTCGGCCAGCCTCGAAGTTCCGGCCGACGCCCCGTTCGCGATCGCATTCACCAACAAAGACCCGGCCGGCGTCACCCACGACATCGATATCCAGGACTCGAGCGGCACGGTCCTCCAGAAGCAGGAGACGATCGATGGCGGAACCAGCGCCAACTACACGTACACCCCGCTCCCAGCAGGGACGTACACCTTCTTCTGCTCGATCCACGCGAATATGACCGGCACCCTGACCGTGAAATAAGGAATCCGGAATGGCAACCCACGCGCTGAATCCCGCAACCTCAACCTACTCCAGGGGAGTCCTGTACGACTGGTTGACGACGACCGATCACAAGAAGATCGGGATCATGTACGTCATCAACTCGTTCCTGTTCTTCCTGATCGGCGGGATCCTCGCCCTCGTGGTCCGCACGGAGCTCGCGGCACCCGGGCTCCAGTTCCTGAGCGACGAGCACGTGTACAACGAGATGTTCACGATGCACGCGACGATGATGATCTTCCTGTTCGTCATCCCGATGCTGGCCGGCCTCGGCAACTACATCGTGCCGCTCCAGATCGGCGCTCCGGACATGGCGTTTCCCCGGATCAATGCGCTGTCGCTCTGGATGCTCCCGCTGGGAGGGATCCTGCTGATCTCGAGCTTCTTCACCGGCGGGACGGCGGCCGCGGGGTGGACCAGCTATCCGCCCCTGTCGCTCGATGGTCCGCTCAAGTCACCGGGCTCCGGCCAGGACCTGTGGATCGTCGCGCTAATCCTGATCGGCACGAGCTCAATTCTCGGCGGGATCAACTTCCTGGTGACGATCTTCAAGATGCGCGCCCCGGGCATGACCCTCTTCCGGATGCCGATCATGGTCTGGACCGTCCTCGTGACGAGCGTCCTCGTGGTCATGGCGACGCCGGTCATCACCAGCGCCCTGGTCATGCTGTTCATCGATCGCAACTACGGCGGCCACTTCTTTGACCCGTTCGGCGGCGGGAGCGCGGTCCTCTACCAGAACATTTTCTGGTTCTACTCCCACCCAGCCGTGTACGTGATGATCCTGCCGGCAATGGGCGTGATCAGCGAGGTCCTGCCTGTCTTCAGCCGAAAGCCCCTGTTCGGGTACAAGGCCTTCATCTTCGCGACCGCCGGTATCGGCGCGCTCGGGTTCTCGGTCTGGGCCCACCACATGTTCACGACGGGTGCGGTCTTCCTGCCGTTCTTCAGCCTGCTGACGTTCCTGATCGCGGTTCCGACGGGCGTGAAGATGTTCAACTGGGTATTCACCCTGTTCCGGGGCCAACTGACGTTCTCGACGCCGCTCATCTTTGCCATCGGGTTCCTGACGATGTTCCTGATCGGCGGGATCAACGGTGCGTTCAGCGCCTCCGTCCCGGTCGACTTCGCCCTTCATGACACGTATTGGGTGGTCGCCCATATCCACTACGTGCTGTTCGGAGGTTCCGTCTTCGGGGTCTTCGCGGGCCTCTACTACTGGTTCCCCAAGATGACCGGACGGATGCTTGACGAGAGCCTCGGCAAGATCCACTTCGTGCTGATGTTCGTCGGGTTCAACCTGACCTTCTTCCCGATGCACATGCTCGGGCTCGAGGGCATGCCCCGCCGGATCGCCGACTACGCGGCCGACGCCGGCTGGAACAACTGGAACATGGCTGCGACGATTGGCGGCTTCGTGATTGCCACTTCGATCCTGCCTTTCCTGTGGAACGTGTTCGCCTCGCTCCGCAACGGCAAGATCGCCGGCGACGACCCCTGGGAGGGCAACACGCTCGAGTGGGCGACGTCGTCGCCGCCGCCGCCCTACAACTTCGATCACCTGCCAGAGATCCGCAGCGAGCGGCCCGTGTTCGATGCCCGACACGGCGTCGAAGGTCACTGAGGGAGCAGCCAGCATCGTGACCGCCGACAGCCACGCCATCGTTACCGCGGACCACAGCCCCGTTGGGGGCCTCGCTCATGACGCGCGCGGCGGGATCAGCAACCCGATTCTCGGGATGCTCCTGTTCATCAGCTCCGAGGTCATGTTCTTCGCCGGGTTGTTTGCCGCGTACTTCAGCACGCGCGCCAACTTCGTCGATGCAAACGGAGTCAAGGAGTGGCCACCGAGCGAGTTCGCCCACATCCTCAATCCGTTCTCCCTGATCCTGGTCGCGACCATCGTCCTCATCCTCAGTTCGGTCACGCTCCAGATGGCGATCTGGGCGATCCGCAAGGACGACCGGCGCGGGTTCATCCGCAACATGGCCGTCACGTTCATCCTCGGGATCCTATTCCTTGTCATGCAGGCCATCGACTACAGTTGGTTGTTCGCGGACGGGCTGACCATGGGTTCCGGCCCGTTCGGGACGACCTACTTCACGCTCACCGGGTTCCACGGAGCCCATGTCTTCGGCGGCGTGATCATGCTCGGCGTCGTGCTTTATCGGGGCCTGACCGGCCAGTTCTCGTCCCGCCACCACGACGCCGTCGAAGCGGCCTCGCTCTACTGGCACTTCGTCGACGTCGTCTGGATCATCCTGTTCTCGATCCTCTACTTCCTGTAGCGGGAGGAAGGCCATGCACCCGATCCGCCATCCCCGGAACGTCGCGATCATCGGCGTCGCGTTCATCGCCATCGGCGCCCTCTACGCCCTCGGTGCCGTCCCACTCGGCTATCACATCGAGTGGGCCGGGGTCACGATGCTCGGCGCCCTCGGTATCGCGATGTCGCTGATGGCGTACGTCCTCATCGCCGGCTCGTCCGGGGACTGAGGCGCCGGGTCGATGGAGGCGCTCTGGAAGTCCATCCTCGATCTGCTCTCCCGTGTCGTCACGCCCGACTGGGGAGAGCTGATCAAGCTCATCCCGGTCGCCCTGCTGGCAGTCGTGGCGCTCTTCTTCGCCCTGACTGTCCGCCGCTACGCGACCGTCGGTCCGGCCCGCCGAGCGCCGGCACGGTTCACGCCGATCGCCCCGCCGGACATCCACATGCCCGGTCCCTCGTATTCGCCTGTTCTCGCCGCGCTCGGCATGGGCGCCCTGTTCTGGGGCCTCGTGGTCGGCGGCACCGCGCTGTGGGTAGGCCTAGCCATCCTCGTCTTCGCACTCCTGTACTGGGGTCGGGAGGCGATTCATGAGTACGACCAGGCGGCCCGTGCCGGTGGACGAAGGCCGGAACACAGGGCCGGCATGCTCCCAACCGTCATCCACGCCGGTCCACCGCCAGGCGTCCACATGCCAGGCCCATCCTTCCGGCCGATCCTCGGCGCCATCGGGACTGCGGCCGTCCTTGTCGGCCTCGTGTTCGGTGGCTGGTTGCTGGCTGCGGGACTGATCACGTTCGTCGTGACGCTTGTCGGATGGCTGCCCGATGCCCGCGCCGAGTACGACAAGGCCGTCGAGGCCGACACGACGGGCCACCTCGAGAACCCGCCGCCGCCTGCGTGGCCACGCCGCCTGCTCCAGGCGGGTGTCGTGCTCTTCGCGGTCGCGGTTCTGTTCCAGACGGGCATCCTGCCGCCGCGGTCCGCCGCGACCGATGGGACCGCCACCGGCAGTCCCGGCCCGTCCGCCTCCGAGGCTCCGACCGCGACCGCCTTCACGATCGCGGCCAAGGACATTGCGTTCGATGTCAAGGCGATCGTGGTCAAGGCCGATGCGCCATTCACGATCGACTTCGCCAACAACGACGTGCCGGGTGTGACGCATAACATCGAGATCCGCGCGACGGACGGTACGACGGTCGTCCAGACGCAGGATGTGATCAACGGCGGTGCTTCGGTCAACTACCAGTACAAGGCGCTGGCGGCCGGCAGGTACGTGTTCATCTGTTCTATTCACCCCGTGCCGAGCATGACCGGGACGATCACCGTCAAGTAAGGGGCTGCGCCACGGGGTTCCGGATCGATCCACGCCGGCGACCAGTGCTGGTCGCGATTTCCCTGGCCGTCCTGACCGCCGGCGTGATGCTCGGGATCGGGCTCGTCACGCGGCCAGCTGCCACGATCGACAAGGGGTCGCCATCAGGCCTGATTGCCGTGGGAAGCCCCGCCCCGGGGATCACCGGCACCACGCTGACCGGAGAGGCGCTGTCCCTGGCAGACGTTCGAGGGCGGCCCGCGATCGTCAACTTCTGGGGCCCGTCCTGCGTCCCCTGCCGAGACGAGTTCGCGCTGTTCAAGTCCGAGGTCGATCGTATCGCTCCGAAGGACCTGGCGATCATCGGTGTCCTGATGTTCGATGCTCCCGCTCCGGCCCAGGACTTCGTCACGGCAAATGGCGCGACATGGCCGACCATCGATGATCCAGACGGCGTCATCCGAACCGCCTATCGAGCCGTGGCGCGTCCGCAGACCTACTTCATCGACCGGGACGGCGTCCTCCGGGGTATCCAGGTCGGGCAGTTGACGGCCGACGATTTCGATCGCCTGTACGCGGAGATCGCCGGACCGGCGACCAATCCGAGCCCGTGACCGCAGTCACCCCGGTCGCCGCGTTCGAGCTGACCGATGTCGTGAAACGGTACGGAACACGGACCGTGCTCGACGGGATCCGGCTGACGGTCGGGCCTGGGCAACTCGTCGCGCTGCTCGGGCCGAATGGCGTGGGCAAGACGACGCTCGTCGAGATGCTCGAGGGCTACCGCGTCCCGGACGCGGGCAGCGTCCGGGTTCTCGGCCAGGACCCGCGCCGAGGCGGGCCCGAGCTCCGCGCCCGCATGGGGGTCATGCTGCAGAACGGCGGCCTGGATCCGCGATCGACGCCGCGGGACGTCCTCGCGCTGTACGCCGCCCTCCATGAGCGCCCGCGCAACCCGGCAGTGCTCATGCACCTGGTCGGACTGGACTCAGTGGCTCGCTCGAGAGTCCGCCGCCTGTCCGGCGGCGAGAAGCAGCGCCTCGCGCTCGCCGTCGCCCTGGTTGGGGATCCGGAAGTCCTCATCCTCGATGAGCCCACGGCGGGGATGGATCCCGAGGCGCGGCAGGCAACCCGAGCGGTGATCGCGGACTTGCACGCGGAGGGACGCGCAATCCTGCTCACGACCCACGATCTCGGCGATGTTGAGCGCCTCGCCGATCGTGTCGTGATCCTGAGCGCGGGACAGGTCGTCGCCGACGGCTCCCCATCGGAGCTCATCGCAGGAACCGCGACGCACCTCCGGGTCCGCTTCGCGCACGCGCCGACTCCGGAAGCGGCGGCCGCGCTCGATGTGGGACTCGCGCGCGCGTTCCCCGGTCTACCAGTGCACCTGGTGCCCGATGACGGGCCGGCGATGATGCGGATCGAAGGCTCCCCGCCGGATCCGTCGCTGATCGCGGCGCTCGCATCGGCCTGTTCGGAGCTCGGTATCCAGATCATCGACCTGCGGGCCGGGGCGGCGACGCTCGAGGAACGCTACCTCGCCCTGACCGGCGATCACGACGTGGAGTCCGTGGCGTGAGCCGCCCGGCATCACCGGTCCGCGCGATGCTGGCCCTGACCGCGATGGAGCTGCGCCTGACCGCGCGGCGCGGCGAGAACGTCCTCGTGACGATGATCATTCCGGCGGCTGTGCTGATCTTCTTCGCGACCGCCGGGATCGTCCCTGGTGTCGCCGGTCGCCCGGTCGATTTCCTGCTGCCGGGCTCGCTTGCACTGGCCGTGATCGCCACGGGGCTCGTGAACCTCGGCATCGCGACTGCCTACGAACGGAACTACGGTGTCCTCAAGCGCCTCGGCGCGTCGCCACTGCCGACATGGGGCCTCATCGGCGCCAAGCTCGGGGCGGTCCTCGTCCTCGAGATCCTCCAGGTCGCGCTGCTGCTCGCGGTCGCTGTCCTGGTACTCGGTTGGACCGTTCCGCTCGGCGTCTCTGCCATCCTCTTCGTGGCCGCGATGCTCCTCGGCACCGCGGCGTTCGCGGGTCTGGGCCTGCTTCTCGCTGGCACGCTGCGCGCGGAGGCGACCCTCGCGCTCGCGAACGCGCTGTTCCTCGGCTTCCTCATGGTCGGCGGGATCGTCCTGCCGGTGGACCACCTGCCGGCACCGCTCGACGCCATCGCGAACGTCCTTCCCGCCGCGGCGCTATCCGAGGCCCTGCGAGCGGCGCTCGGGGGCGGAGGGGCCGTTGGCCTGCCGTTCGCCATCCTCGGAGCGTGGGGACTCGTCACGGCCGGTATGGCCGTCCGCTCGTTCCGCTGGGAGTAGCGCCCGCCGTCAGTCCCGGAAGCGTCGGAAGATCGCGACCGCGTTCTGGCCGCCGAACCCGAACCCGTTGATCATCGCCGTGTCGACGGCGACCTTGCGCTTCACGTTCGGCGTGTAATCGAGATCGCACTCGGGATCCGGCTCGCGGTAGTTGATCGTCGGGGGGATCCAGCCGTCCTGGATGGCGCCGACGGCGGCCATGCCGGACACGGACCCCGCCGCACCGAGCATGTGCCCGACCATCGACTTGGGCGAGGAAATCGGTAGCGTCCGGGCGCGGTCTCCGAAGGCGCGCTTGATCGCCTTCGTCTCGGTCGCGTCGTTGAGGGGCGTCGATGTACCGTGGGCAACGAGATAGTCAACATCGCTGGGACCGATGCCGGCGTGGCGCATCGCCCCGAGCATCGCCATCATCGCGCCGCGCCCGGTGGGTTCCGGGGCGGAGATGTGGAAGGCGTCGGCGGTCAGGGAGGCACCGATGATCTCGGCCAGGATGGTCGCACCGCGAGCCTGGGCGTGGGCCGCCGACTCGACCACGAACACGCCCGCACCCTCGCCGTAGACGAACCCGTCGCGGGTCCGGTCGAACGGGCGGGACGCTCCTGCAGGGTCGTCATTGCGCCTCGACAGGGCACCCATGTTGGAGAGTGCGGCGAAAGCCATCGGCAGCAGCGGAGCCTCGGAGCCGCCGGCGATCACGACGTCGCATTCGTCGTTGGCAATGAGCCTGAGCGCATCCTGGAATGCGATGACGCCGGATGCGCAGGCAGCGACCTGGGTCATGACGGGACCCGTGAGGCCGTACTTCATCGACACCTGGGCCGCGGCCATGCTGCCCGAGACCGCGGGAATGGCGAACGGGCTGACCTGACCGGGCCCCCGCTCGGCCAGGACACGTGCACCCTCGATCACATGCTCCATGCCGCCGCCGCCGGTGTTGAGCACCACCCCGACCCGATCGCGCTGCTCGGGCGACCAGGCTTCAAAGTCGATGCCTGACTTCTCGATGGCCTCGGTTGCGGCGGCCACGCCGAAGTGAATGAAGCGACTCATCCGCCGGGCCATCTTGCGATCCATGGTCAGGGTCGGATCGAAGTCCTTGACCTCGGCCGCGATCTTGACCGCATGATCGGTTGTATCGAAGGTCGTGATCGGTCCGCCGCCGGACACGCCCGCAAGCAGGTTCGTCCAGAACGTGTCGGCGTCATTTCCGATCGGCGTGATGGCGCCCATCGCGGTGATGACCGCACGGCGGCCTGGGTCCTGGCTAGGCACGAATGGCACCTCGGCGAGATCTGATGGTTCGGGGATTGTAGCGGTGCCAGCCCGGCTCACCGCTGGACCCGATCAATCGCCGTCGTAACGCTTGAAGATCACCGCTCCGTTGTGACCACCCAGACCGATGCTGTTGGAGAGCGCGTGGCGGACCGGGGCTTCGATCGTTTCGTCCACGACCCACAGATCGCAGGCCGGATCAGGGTCACGATAGTTGAGCGTGCCCGGGATGGTCTGTGTGGCGATGGACATCACCGTCGCGAACGCCTCGAACGAACCGGCCGCGCCCATCATGTGGCCGGTCATCGACTTCGTGGCGCTGATGGCGAGCGACCGCCGGGCGGCCGCGGACCGGTCGCCGAACGTGGTCCAGATCGCCTCGGCTTCACGGGCATCGCCGACCGGCGTCGAGGTCCCGTGCGGGTTGATCAGGTCCACTTCGTCCGCTGGAATGCCACGCCGCTCGAGCGCCATCTTCATGGCCCGGGACGATCCGACGCCCTTCTCGATCGGCTGGATCATGTCCCATCCGTCGGCGGCCGAACCATAGCCGACGATCTCGGCGTAGATCTTCGCGCCACGGGCCTTCGCCAGCTCGAGATCCTCGAGGAAGAGCCCACCCGCGCCTTCTCCGAGCACGAAACCATTTCGGGTCAGGTCGAACGGGCGCGACACCGTCGTCAGGTCCTCGCCGGGCCGTGGCGACCCCAGGCCACGCATGTTCCCGAACCCTGCGTGGGCGACTTCGATGAGGGGCGCCTCGGTCGACCCGCTGATGACCGCGATGCAGTCGCCACGACGGATGACTTCGGCCGCTTCGGCCACGTTGTGCGTTCCGGTGGCGCACGCGGACACGATGCACACGTTGTGGCCGATGGCGCCCGTCTCGATCGCGATCATCCCAGAGGCCGAATCGACGAGGGCGTTGGCGATGAACGTGGGCGGGACGCGGTTGGGTCCCTTCTCGTGGAGGATCCGGTAGCTGTCGATCATGAGTCGCTGGCCACCCGCCCCGGATCCGAAGACGACCCCGACCTCGGTCCGATTCTCATCGTTGATCTCGAAGCCGGAATCGGCCAGGGCCTGCTTTGCGGCAGCGACACCGAAGTGGATGTCGCTCTCGCTGCGGCGCGCGGCCTTGGCATCCATCCAATCGGTCGGCTCGAAGCCGTGAACCTCGCCGGCTGCGTGCTGGTCATAGCCGGACGCGTCGAACCGGGTGATCTCGCCGAGGCCCGACACGCCGTTGAGCAGGTTGGTCCACGCGGTCGTCACGTCATTGCCGACTGGGCTGATGACACCGAGTCCAGTGACGACGACGCGTCGGTTGTAGTCCGGCTTGCGCACGATTGGGCTCCTTGCGACGAGTGGGGATCTCGGCCGATCAAGCCGGGTCGGGCGACAGGTGTGGAACGGCCAGACGGTCCGGTGCTGCCGGGTCATCGGTGGCGTACGTGACGGCCTGGTCGGAAATGCGTTTGGTCAGCCCCGTGAGGACGCGGCCGGGACCAACCTCGATGAACGCCGTTACGCCCGCTCCGACCATCGATTCGACGGCCCGCACCCAGTCGACACCAGCCGTGAGATGGGCAACGAGTTCGCGGCGGCATGCCTCCGCGGTATCGAGCACGGTCGCGTCCGCGTTCGCCAGGAGGGGCACGATCGGGTCCGAAAATGGGATGTCTGCGAGAACTTCGCGCATGGCCGCGGCGGCGCCCTGCATCAACGGTGAGTGGGCAGCGACGCTGACCGGCAGGACGATCGCGCGTTTTGCTCCGAGGGTCCGCGCGATCTCGGCACCGGCCTCGATGGCGGCGCGCTCGCCCGAAACAACGACCTGGCCTGGGGCGTTTCGATTCGCAACGCCGAAGGTTCCGTGGGCACTCGCCTGGGTCACGAGCTCAGGAATGGCGCTGTCGTCGAGCCCGATGATGGCGGCCATCGCGCCGTCTCGGCCGTCGCCCGAGCCCTGCATCAGGCGACCCCGTTCGCGGACGAGCCTGATCCCATCGGACAGCGATATCACCCCGGCTCCGACCATCGCCGAGTATTGGCCCATCGAGTGACCTGCCATGAACGCGGGTGCAGGCGCTATCCCGCCGTCGCGCGCCCAGGACGCGCGCATTGCCTCGAGGTAGGCGATTGACGTGGCAAGCAGCGCGGGCTGGGCGTTCTGCGTGAGGTTCAGCGTCTCTTCGGGCCCGGTCCAGGCGAGCTGCGCGATGTCCTCGCCAAGTGCCTCGTCGGCGGCGCGAAAGACGGCCATCGCCACCGGCGACGAGGCTGCGAGCGCCTGGCCCATCCCGACGGACTGCGAGCCCTGCCCGGGGAAGATGAACGCGACCTTGTCCATGGCCTCCTGCTCGTTGTTCGATGCGGCACGGCGTGATAGCGAACCGACGCTGGCCTCCCCATCCTGCCCCGACTTGTCCTCACGCGAGCGTGGAATGCGTGCGCTCGTGCATACGTTGGTTCGCATTTGCGCTAGGATCGGCGCACATGTCAGACGCTCTTCCCGCTCGAAGGCGACCCCGCGCCGCCACGGTCCGAGCCATCGCCCGTCGGTTCGAGGCCGATCTGGGCGCTTCGGTCCTGGCCGGCCCGCGGATCCCGAACGTGCGTCAGATCTCGGAACGCGTCGCCATGGGCCGGGCGCTCTGGCGCGAGCTGGTCATCGGGTTCGCGTCCCAGCTCGGTGACCTGCGACTCGGGTTCACCCAGCTGGCAGCCCTGTACGTCCTCGCGGACGGGAGCACGATCACCGTCGGGGAACTGGCCGAAGCACTTGCTCGCTCCCCGTCGGCGACCAGCCGGCTTGTCGATGGCCTCGTCCGGCGCCGACTCGTTGAACGCCGGGAGGAACCCGATGACCATCGGCAGCGGTCGGTCGTGCTGACGCATCGCGGCCACGCGATCCTGCGAGCCGTGGATCGAGCCCGAGCCGATCAGTTCCTGACGGCCGTCCGTCCCCTTCCAACCGCCGAGCGCGCCCTCGTCGCGATGGGCGTGGCCGCGCTCGCCACGCGGGCCTTCTCGAAGCGCGGTCGCGTCGTGCGTCCGGGTCCCGGCGAGGGCTGAAAGCGGGACGACCTCGACGCGGTAGGTCCGGCGTCCGGTCGATCGGTTCGCCTGATCAGCCGCAGTATCGCCGCACCGCGTCATACAGGACCGGCAGGCCCCACCGAAGGGCCTCGAGGCCGACGCGCTCATCGACGCCGTGGTACCGCTCGAGATACGCCTCACCCGGATCGAGTTTCAGGGGCGAGAACCCGTACGCCGGGACACCGAGCCGTGCGAGCGTCTTGTTGTCCGTCGAGAATGGGGCCATGACCGGGATCGGGTATCCATCCGGGTCGTGGTCACGAATCGCCTGCTCGAGGACGCGGTAGAGCGGCGAATCGGACGGTGCTTCGACGGCCGGTGCAGCAGTCACGAGTTCGATGTGACAGGTGGCCGCAAGATCCGGCCCGAGCCGTTCGACGATCTCGGCCCGCATCGTCGGTTCATCGGTACCCGGAAGGAGGCGACAGTCGAGTTCGATGACTGCCTCGCCGGGGATCACGTTGTACTTGACGCCGGCATGGACGATGTTCGGTGAGATGGTGTCGCGAACGAGGGCACGAGCGGCCCTGACGTAGACGGGCGCGCACAGCCGGTCGATCGCTGCCTCGGCTCGTTCGGTGTCCCCATCGGCGATGGCCCTGAGCACGGTGGCGGCTTCTCCGCCCAGTGCGTCGGCCGCGCCGTTGAAGAAGGCACGCATCACCGCCGTCAGACGAGAGGCGCCTGGGACCGCAAGCCTGGTGATGGCCTCGGCGGCCAGGACGGCCGCATTGTCCGGACGCGGCATCGAGCCATGTCCCCACGTCCCGCGGACCGTGATCCGGTAAACGGCAAAGCCCTTCTCGGCGACCTGAATCGGGTAGAGGCGCCGGCCACCGACGTCGAGGCTGACCGCCCCGGATTCGTTCAACGCGCCAGCCGCCCGGAGATGTTCGGGATGATGATCGGCGAGCCAGCCGGCACCATCGAGACCGCCGGCCTCCTCGTCGGCGGTCACAGCCAGCAGGACGTCACGGCGCAGGCCGGGGATCGCGGCCGTGGCCGGATCGAGGCCAGCGGCCTGCGCCTCCTCGGCGAGCAGGCGAACGACCTCGATCTCCATCGCCACGAGGTCCTTCATGTCGACGGCACCGCGCCCGTAAATGTACCCGTCGACGATCGCACCACCGAATGGGTCCTGCGTCCAGCGGTCGGCCGGCGCCGGGACGACGTCGAGGTGCGAGAGGAGAAGCAGAGGGTCGCCGCCCGTCCCATCGCCGCGCAGTCGGGCCACGACAGATCCTCTGCCAGGGACCGGCTCGTAGACGGTTGACGGGATGCCGGCTTCGGCGAGCCAGTCGCTGATGCGCCCAGCGGCATCGAGTTCAGGACCTGCCGGGTCCGGGGGGTTGATCGACGGGATTCGGATCAGATCGCCCAGCGTCTCCACGAGCCGGTTGTGGGCTTTGGCCCAGCGCGCAGGACTGACCGCGGCACTCGGCCGGTCCGAACCGGGCATCGAGGTCAAACCTTGAATCCGAGGAGCGACGCGGCGATCCCGACGACGAAACCGGACAGGATCAGGACCACGACCATCCCGATCAGCAGCCGTAGAAGTCGTCGTTCCTCGGCACGTCCCTGCTCCGGGTGAGGATCGCGCCCACCGGCGATGTACGGCGCGGCGAGGCCGCGCTTGCGAGCGTGTTGGTTCCGCTCGGAGTCATAGGCCTCGGGGTTCGGGGGGAGGGTGGCTCCGGTCATCGTCTCACGATCGCTCGAGGGCTTCGCGGAGGCGACGCCCGGTGGTGACCGCTCCCTCGGATGCCGACGACACCAGGGCGGCGTATTTGGCCATCACACCGCTCGCGTAGCGAGGCGGCGGCGCGGTCCATTCCGCGCGCCGACGAATCATTTCCGCGTCGTCGACGAGGAGGTCCATCCGCTTGGCAGTGACGTCGATCTCGATCTCGTCACCCTCGCGAACGAGAGCGATCGGGCCGCCGAGTGCTGCCTCGGGAGCAACGTGGCCGATCATCAGTCCGTGGGTGCCGCCCGAGAACCGCCCGTCGGTGAGCAGGGCAACCGATTCGCCGAGGCCCTCACCGACCAATGCAGCGGTGACGCTCAGCATCTCCTGCATCCCGGGGCCGCCGACGGGACCCTCATATCGAATCACCACGACGTCGCCGGCCACGATCTGACGCGCCGACACGGCCTTGAAGCAGTCGGTCTCCGAATCGAAGACCCGCGCCGGGCCACGATGCTGGATCCGCTCGTGTCCAGCGAGCTTGACGACGCATCCGTCGGGGGCGAGCGACCCGCGAAGGATCGTCAGGCCGCCGACCTCCTTGATCGGCGTTTCGATCGGTACGACGACCTTCTGACCGTCGGTGGCGACGGCCGCCGCAGCGATCTTTCCGAGGGTGCGCCCGTCAACGTTCTTCTCCTCGCCGTGGAGCAGGTCCCGCTTGAGGAGTTCGCGCATGACGAGCCCGATGCCACCTGCGTCGTACATGTCCGCGGCGGTGTAGCGGCCGCCGGGCCGCATGTCGGCGACCACGGGCGTCCGATCTGCGATCTCGCCGAACTCGTCGATCCCGAGCGGAATGCCGAACTCGTGGGCAATCGCGAGGAGATGGAGCACGCCATTCGTGGATCCACCGGTCGCCGCGACCGAGGCGATCGCGTTCTCGATCGAGTGGCGCGTGACGATGTGCGACGGCCGGATGTCGTGGCGGACGAGGGTCATCGCCAGTTCACCGGCTCGCTTGGCCGCCTCATCCTTCTTCGGGTCCTCGGCCGGGATCCCGTTCAGGCCGCCGGGCGACAGCCCCAGGAACTCCATCGCCCCACTCATCGTGTTGGCCGTGAACTGGCCCCCGCAGGCGCCCGCGCCGGGACAGGCAGCCTCCTCGATCGCGTACAGCTCGTCGATGGAGATCTTCCCGGCCCGATAGGCGCCGATGGCCTCGAAGACGGACACGACCTCGAGGTCGCGACCCTTGTAGTGGCCGGGGTAGATCGTCCCGTTGTAGAGGACCAGGCCCGGTACATCCAATCGTGCCAGCGCCATCGCGGCGCCGGGGATCGTCTTGTCACAGCCGACGAGGCAGACGACCCCGTCGAGCAGATGGCCGCGCACGACCAGCTCGATCGA
>JBDTOJ010000087.1:0-13636 GCA_039933295.1 Chloroflexota bacterium | reverse complement strand
ACATCACCGACTGGAACAACCTCAACAAGTACGCCGACCTGTTCAAGACGTCCGAGTCGGGCGACAAGGGCCAGCTCCTTGATGGAGATCCGTCCTATGTGACCAACGACGAGGCGCTCGTCACCAACCTGAAGCTCAACTTCAAGGTCGTGTACGCCGGTAGCGAGGACGCGCTCATCGAAGCGTTCCGCCAGGGCGAGGCCCAGAAGACGCCAGTCCTCGGGTACTTCTACGAGCCGCAGTGGTTCCTGGCCGAGGTACCGCTCGTCCAGATCAAGCTCCCGCCGTACACGGCAGGCTGCGATGCCGATCCGAAGACCATCGCCTGTGATTACCCGCCGTACGTCCTCGACAAGATTGCATCGACCAAGTTCTCGACGAGCGGTGGCGACGCCTACAAGCTCATCCAGAACTTCAAATGGACCAACGACGATCAGAACCTGGTTGCCAAGTACATCACCCAGGACAAGATGTCCGCTGATGCGGCCGCCAAGAAGTGGGTCGACGAGAACGAAGCCGTATGGAAGGCCTGGCTCCCGTAAGGGTCAGCTGACCACGAACAGCGCGAGCCGGCGACGGTCCCCGTCGTCGGCTCCCTGATTCCCGGGGCAGACGCGCAGTGCCCGAGCGAGCCGCGGCGTCCCGTGGTGCCATGCGTTTATCCACAAAGGCCCGGGGGTTTCCTGACATATCCACATGAACTGCGCATTCAGGCTTGACGCTGCATTGACCGCGCGCCCAAGATGTGCGCCGACGATGGCCCCGGGGCTGGACGACCCCCGACCGCGCGACTGCCCCCACCCCGAAGCGTGCTTCGCGATTGGTGCACCTCGCAATGGCGGACCCGTCCGGTGACCAGTCATCGCATAGAGTGCGCGGCACCCGGTCACGCACCAAAGTTCTGGAGGAGAAGTTGATCACTACCCGCACGATGCCCCGCCTCATGGTTGGCGGAGCGATCCTTGCGATCGTCGTCGCCGCCTGCGGCGGTGGCGCATCAACGGCGCCGACCACGGCACCGACCACAGCAGCAACTGACACCCCAAGCACGGCACCGACAGCCGATCCGATGGCGGCACTCGTCGCGGCCGCCACGGCCGAAGGCAAGCTCACCACCATCGCCCTCCCGCACGACTGGTGCAACTACGGGGGCGTCATCGACGGCTTCAAGGCCGCATACCCCGGAATCACCGTCAACGAGCTCGCTCCTGACGCCGGGTCGGGCGACGAGGTCGAGGCCATCAAGGCCAACCAGGGCAGCACCGGAGACGCCGCGCCTGACGTCATCGATGTCGGACTCGCGTTCGGGCCACAGGCCAAGACCGACGGGCTCATTCAGGCCTACAAGGTCTCGACCTGGGACACGATCCCGGATACCGCCAAGGACGCCGAAGGCTTTTGGTACGGCGACTACTACGGCGTGCTGTCGTTCGAAGTGAACACCGCCGTCGTGACCAACATTCCCGCCGACTGGAGCGACCTGCTCAAGCCGGAGTACAAGAACCAGATCGCCCTTCCGGGTGACCCGCGCGCCTCGAACCAGGCCATCCAGGCCGTGTTCGCGTCCGCGCTCGCCAACGGCGGCAGCCTGGACAATGCCCAGCCGGGCCTCGACTTCTTCAAGAAGCTGAACACGGCGGGCAACTTCGTCCCGACCATCGCCCAGGCAGGCACCATCGACGCCGGTGCCACCCCGATCACCATGCGCTGGACTTACAACGCGCTCGCCCATCGCGACGCGGCAGCTGGCACCGTGAAGATCGACGTCCACGTTCCCACCACTGGCCGCTTCGCGGGCGTCTACGTGCAGGCGATCAGCGCCTTCGCGCCGCACCCGAACGCCGCCAAGCTCTGGATGGAGTACCTGTACAGCGACGCGGGCCAGAACCTGTGGCTGTCCGGTTACTGCCACCCGATCCGCTACGAGAACCTCGTGGCGACCAACGCCGTGCCGGCCGACCAGCTGGCGAAGCTCCCGGACGTCGCGGGTGCCGTCTTCCCGACCATTGACCAGCTCAATGCCGCGAAGAAGCTCATCACCGGCGGTTGGGACGCAACCGTCGGCGCTGACGTCAAGTAGTTCGTTGAATTAGGGGAGCCGATGTCTCAGACGTCGACTCCAGCGCGGCGACGCCCAACCCTTTCGTGGTTGGGCGTCGTCCCGTTTCTGCTGTTCACGACGGCGTTCCTCGTCCTGCCGATCTTCTTCCTCGTCATAGGAAGCTTCCAGGACACCCTGGGGAACCCGACGCTCCAGAACTACGCCGATCTGACCACGGACAAGGCGGCCGGCGCCTACAAGAACAGCATCTTTCTCAGTCTGGTGAGCGCGGTCATCGGGGGCATCTTCGGGTTCCTGGTCGCCGTCGCCGTCATCCTCGGCCGACTGCCACGCGCGATCCGATCCGCCGTGATGTCGTTCTCGGGGGTCGCCTCGAACTTCGCCGGTGTTCCGCTGGCCCTGGCATTCGTGTTTACCGTTGGCCAGCTCGGCATCGTGACCAAATTGCTCCAGGACGTCTTCGGTTACCACCTGTGGCGGGATGACTTCTTCGGCGGCACCTTCTCGTTGTACTCGATGCTCGGCCTGATCCTCGTTTATCTGTATTTCCAGTTTCCGCTGATGGTCCTGATCGTGGCGCCGGCCATCGACGGCCTGCGCAAGGAGTGGCGTGAGGCCGCCGAGAACATGGGCGCCAGCTCATTCCAGTACTGGCGTCACGTCGCGCTGCCGATCCTCCTGCCATCCCTGCTGGGATCGATGATCCTCCTGTTCGGGAACGCGTTCGGGGCGCAGGCCACCGCGTATCAGCTGACGAGCGGCACCATCAATATCGTGCCCCTCGTGATCAGCGCCCAGATTCGCGGTGACGTCCTGCACAACCCGAATCTCGGGTACGCGCTGGCGATGGGCATGGTGGTGATCATGGCGGTCGTGATCCTGATCTATGGCCTGCTCCAGCGGCGCTCCGAACGGTGGCTGCGGTCATGAACCGGTTCGGGGCGTGGTGGGCATGGGCGATCTTCATCATCGCCGCCCTCTACATGCTGGTTCCGCTCGTGGCGACGTTCCTGTTCTCACTGCAACAGAACCCCACTGGCGAGGCCTACCGGTACATCTTCAACGACAAGAAGTTCTTCGCCGGCCTCGGCTACTCGTTCCTGATCGCGGTGATCACGATCTTCATCAGCCTGCTGATCATCGTGCCGACGGCCTACTGGGTCCGGCTCAAGTTGCCGCGCCTGCGCCCATTCATCGAGTTCATGACGCTCCTGCCATTCGTCGTGCCGCCGATCATCCTGGTCTTCGGACTGATCAGGAGCTACGGGCGTCCGCCGCTGGCGATCACGAGCCTGCCGCACGGCAGCGACGTCGTCCTCATCGGGGCGTATGTGGTCCTGTCCTTCCCGTACATGTACCGCGCGGTGGACGCCGGCCTCGCATCGCTAGACGTTCGGTCGCTCACTGAGGCTGCGCAGAGCATGGGCTCGGGCTGGCCCCGGATTCTGCTGCGGGTGATCTTTCCAAACCTCCGGGTCGCCATCCTGTCCGGCGCATTCCTGACGCTCGCGATCGTGGTCGGCGAGTTCACGATCGCCAGCTACCTCGCACCGTGGTCCTTTGCCCCGTACCTGTCGCAGCTCGGCGTTTTCAAGGCGTGGTCCGCGGCGGCCGTCTCGATCATCAGCTTCATGCTGACCTGGGCGGCGATGGGAGTACTCATCCTCGCGTCTCGCGGCAGCGGTGGACGCATCCAGGTCGCCGGCGCGCACTAGGGAGCCCAGAGCCCATGTCCTTCCTCACTCTCACCGGAATCCAGAAGTCGTTCGGCACGATGGTCGCTGTCGAGGACTTCAATCTGTCGGCGACGAAGGGCGAGTTCGTCAGCTTCCTGGGCCCGTCTGGCTGCGGCAAGACCACGACGCTGCGGATGATCGCTGGCTTCGAGACACCGACAGCCGGCACGATCGTCCTCGACGGTGGCGACATTACGTACCGGCCACCGAACAAGCGCAACATCGGAATGGTCTTTCAGTCGTACGCGCTCTTCCCGAACATGACGGTGGCTCAGAATGTGGGCTTTGGCCTTCGCGTCCGCAAGCGCCCCTCGGATCAGATCAAGAAGCGCGTCGCGGAACTGCTCGAGTTGATCAATCTCCCGGACAAGGCCGGCCAATTCCCGTACCAGTTGTCGGGCGGCCAGCAGCAGCGCGTCGCGCTGGCCCGCGCCCTGGCCTTCGAGCCCGAGGTGCTCCTTCTTGATGAGCCTCTATCGGCGCTCGACGCCAAGATCCGCGTCTCCCTACGTCAGGAAATCCGGGCGATCCAGCGTCAGCTCGGGATCACCACGGTCTACGTGACCCACGACCAGGAGGAGGCGCTGTCCCTCTCAGATCGAGTCGTGGTCATGAGCAAGGGCCGCGTTGAGCAGATCGGGACGCCCTTCGAGATCTACAACTTCCCGGCAACCCGGTTCGTAGCCTCGTTCGTGGGCCAGTTGAACGCCCTGCCGGCAAAGGTCGTCGACGCGGGTACCGGCCGGCTCACCGTTGGCGGCCAGGAAATCCGGGTCTCGGCCAAGATCGAAGCGCCGGCAGGTTCCACGATGTCCCTGGCCCTGCGCCCCGAAATGGTGTCTCTCGGCGAGGGTCCGGAGGGCTCGAATCGACTCGCCGGCACGGTCGCCGATGTCGACTTCCTCGGCGCGATCGTCCGGATGCGAATCCAGCTCTCTGAGGGAGTCAGGGTCTCACTCGACGTGTTCAATGAGCCGACCCTCAAGCTCCCTGCCGTCGGATCCTCGGTCACGATCTCATTCCCTGCCGACGGGCCCCTCGTCATGGCTCCGGGCAGCGAAGCGGGCGCGGGATCGAGCGCCGCCGCCTGACTCGGAGCCGTCGCCCGCTCGACGGCAACGGATTGGCGATATGAGCGGAGGCAGCAGCCGTGCCGACTCGCGAGCGAATCCACTCGCCGAGATCGACCTCGCCATCTTCGACAAGGACGGCACCCTGATCGATTTTCACGTGATGTGGAGCGACTGGGTCCGCGCCCTGGCGAGCGGCCTTGAAGCCGCCCATGGCGAAAACCTCGATGCGGTCGTCTACCCGCTGATGGGTGTCGATCCGGAGACCGGCCGGGTCTACCCGCATGGAGCCCTGGCGGCAACACCGATGGCTCGCCTGCATTCAGCCCTGTCCACGGCACTGCGAGAGCATGGGCTCACGCCCGGAGCCGTTGCCCACATCGTCGATGCCGCGTGGCACAGTCCCGATCCGGTTCAACTGGCGCGACCGACCACCGATCTGCGGGCGCTGTTCGTGACCCTTCGAGCTTCTGGTACGCGCATCGCCGTGGCAACGAGCGATGACCGCGACCCGACCGAGCGGACGCTGGCGCACTTCGGCGTCACGGATCTGGTCGAGGCGGTCAGTTGTGCCGACGATGGCCTCGCGGTCAAACCCAGCCCCGAGGCCGTCCACCTGATCTGCCGGACCCTCGGCGTCCGGGAGGCGCGCACGGCTGTGATCGGCGATTCGCCGGCGGACCTGCGGATGGGTCGAAGCGCAGGTGTTGGGTTGGTCGTGGGCGTCCTCACCGGCGTCGGCGACCAGACCACACTCGCGGACCTCGCCGACCTCGTGCTGCCATCCATCGCGGAGCTCGCGCCCGGGACCTGACCGCCGCATTGGCGGCCGATTCGCCCGGCCACCCGGGCGGCCGATTCCGCCGCCGTTCGGTCCCGCGATCAGTACTCCCTTCCTATTGGGGATCGGGGTCCATCCGACTACGGTTCCGTCGTGGCCATTGCGTGCGTGCACCACGATTGATATGCGGTCGCGGCGTCGCGACTGGACGGGAGTTTTCGCGTCCCATGGCACCGAATAGTCGAGTTACGTCGAAGGACGAGCTGCTCACGCTGGCCGAAGCGGCCGCGATGGCAGACGTGCATCGAGACACGCTCCGAGGCTGGTGTGCCCGGGGCCGCCTGTCGACGGTCGCCGGCGGGCGGACCGGGGAACGGCGTGTTCGCCGGTCCGAAGTCGAACGCGTCCTCGGCGGGCGTACCAAATCTCGCGAGGCGACGGTTGGTGTTGCGATCGAGGGCCCGGGGCCGGCATCGGGTGACGCGGGCACGGCTGCCGGCGGCCCGACGGCAGCGGCGAGCCCGGCACCGCGCCGCCGAAGGGCCGACCGAAAGACTCCCGGCCCCGCCGCGATCGGTGCGCCTACGACCACGACCGTACCCGTGTCCATGGTCCCGCTCACCCGGCCTGCCACGACCCACGACACGCTGCGACGGCTGACCATCGATGTCTCGGCCCGACACAACCTCGACGCCCTGTATCAGCAGGTCACGGCTGACGCTGCACGGCTGTTTGCCGCTGATCGCACCGCCGTTGGACTCTGGATCTCGGGAACGAACCAGCCGATCGACATCGTCGCAAGCCACAACCTGCCCGAAGAGGCGCTCGCCACCTTCCGGGCCATGGCCCCGACGACCGCTTCGGCCGGATATGAGGCACTCCGAACCGGCAGGTTGCGGGTGATCGAAGCTGATCACGTCGACATCGATCCCCGTATTCGGGACGTCTACCGGCAGCTCAACATCGCGACCGCGTGCTTCGTTCCGATCGTGTTCCAGGGCGACCCGCTGGGGAACCTGGTGATCTACCACGACACGCCACACGAGTGGACGCCCGAGGCGCGGTCCATGGCCCAGAACCTCGGGGAGACGGTCGCCACCGCGGTCGGCAACGCACGATTGGTCGAGTCCGTGCAGTCCCTGGCAGCGCGCCTCCAGTCCGTGCAGGATCTCGCCGCGAGACTTAACGGCCTCACCGACGTCCGCATGATCGGCGAGGCCATCGTGGCTGAGGCCGGATCCCTGATCGCGTTCGACACGGTCCGCGTCTATCGGGTAGATCCTGTAGCCCGGCACTGCGAGCCCATCGCGTTCGAGGGCACGTTCATGGGAACGGGTTCCCCAGCCCCCGAGGCGCTCCGAGTCCCGATCGGCACGGGCCTGACGGGCTGGGTCGCCGAACACAACGAGCCTCTCATGATCGGCGACGCGCAGGCGGATGGGCGGAGTGTCGTCGTCGGCCCGGTCGACGGGCCCGAGTCGATGCTCGTCGTCCCGATGTCGTTCGAGGCTGCTGTGCGCGGGGTGATCGTCCTGTCCCGCCTCGGGGTCGACCAGTTCAGCGCGGACGACCAGACGACGCTCACCATCTTTGCCGGCTACGCGGCTCAGGCCATCGTGAGTGCCGAACGGCTCGAGCAGTTGCGCCACCAGCAGACCGAACTGGAACACCAGCTCACCGGCCAACGCCGGCTCATGGCCGTGAATGAGCGACTCCTTTCGACGCTCGACGCCTCGAGCGTGCTGGAACTGGTCGCCGATTCCCTCAAGGCTGTCGTGACCTATGACGCGCTGACGATCTACCGGGTCGATGTTGCTCGGCACATCAGGTACCCCGTGATCGCGCGCGACCGCTTTGCCGAGATCATCCTCGGTTATGAAGCGCCCTTGGGTCAGGGCATCACGGGCTGGGCCGTCAACCATCAGGAGGCGGTGCTCGCGAACGACGCCATCAACGACCCGCGGTCGGTCCAGATTCCCGGGACGCCGGTCGAGCCCGAATCACTGATCGTGGTGCCTCTGATCGTCCAGGGCGACGTACTCGGGACGCTGAACGTCGCCCGGATCGGCGAGGCAGAGGCCCACTTTTCCGAGAATGAGTTCGAACTGGTCAAGCTGTTCGCCGCGCAGGCGGCGATTGCGCTCCGGAACGCGGAGACGCACGGAGTCCTCAAGGTTCAAGCCGAGCGCGATTCCCTGACCGGCCTTCGGAACCACGGTGCCTTCCAGCGCGAACTGAGCCTGTCCATCGCCACAATCGAGGCCCATCCGCTGGCGGTCCTGATGATGGATCTGGACCGGTTCAAGGCCTACAACGACCGGCACGGACACCCCGCCGGTGATGAACTGCTCGCCGCCGTGGCCCGGACGATCGAATCAGCAGTTCGGGAAGGTGATTCCTGCTATCGGTACGGCGGAGACGAATTCACCGTGATCCTGCCAGGCACGGATCGGGCCGGGGCGAGCTCGGTCGCGCAGCGGATCCGGACCATGATCGACGCCCTCGGCGAAACTCGGCCAGGCCCATCGGTCTCGATCAGCATCGGGATCGCGTGCCTCCCGGATGACGGGGGCGACAAGGACACGCTCATGGAAACGGCAGACGCGGCGCTCTATGTCTCGAAGGGCTCGCGCCTTCGGACGAGCATGCGCGATCCGCTGGTCGTGGCCCTCGACGAGACAGCCGGCGTCCTGCTCCAGGGCGGAACCACCGATGCCCTGTTGAATTCCGTCCTGGCCCGTGCCGCTCGACTCCTTGGCACCCCCCACGGCTACCTGTCGATGGTCGAATCGACGGGCCTGCACCTCAAGATGCGCGCTGGCCACGGGCTGTACACCTCATATGTCGGCCACGTTATCTCGGTCAACGTCGGGGTCGCGGGCACGGTCTGTCGGACCGGCAGGCCATTCACCGTGGATGACTACAACCAGTACGAAAACAAAGCGGCGGACGTGTCCCGGGAGGCGCTCGGCGCCGTGCTCGGAGTGCCCCTGATGTCACACGGCCGCGTGATGGGCATGATCGGCGTGGCATCCGGCACCCCGGATCGGACCTGGGGCGAAGCCGACATCGACGCGCTGACCCGGTTCGCAAAGCTCGCCTCGATCGCGCTCGAGAACGCCCGACTCCAGGAGGCGGCCCTCCGCGGACCCACGGATCCGGTGACAGGCTTGCCGACGCGGGAGCGCCTGGTGGAAGCGATCGACGCCGCACTCACGGGACCAACGGACAGCACGATCCTGCCGTCGCCGGCGTCGGTCCTGCTGCTGGATATCGACCGGTTCAAGGTGCTGAACGAGAGCCTCGGTCACCAGGCAGGCGACCAGGTCCTGGCCGAGGTGGGCCGCCGGATCGCCACGGTCCTTCGGGACGGCGACCTCGTGGCCCGGTTCGGCGGTGACGAATTCGGCATTCTGTTGAGCCCGGCCGATGACGCACGGGCCACGGCCGTTGCCGATCGAATCCTCGCTGCGCTGAAGCCGCCAGTCGACCTCGACGCGCGGTTGTGGTTCATCTCCGCCAGCGTCGGCTACGTGACGGGCACGCCCGGACAGTCAAATGCCGGTGGACTCCTGCGAGAGGCCGAGGTAGCCCTGGTCCAGGCGCAGGCAGAACCGACGACCCGTGTCGCCCGCTTTGATGCGGTGCGGAGCCATGCGGCGCTCCAGCGCCTGGATCTCGAAGCGGACCTCCAGGCGGCCATCGAGATGGACGAGCTGCTGGTCCACTACCAGCCGATTGTCGACCTGCGCACCGAACGGATCGTTGGCTTCGAGGCCCTGGTGCGCTGGCAGCATCCCGAGCGCGGGATCATTTCGCCGGCCGACTTCATCCCAATCGCCGAGGAAACGGACCTGATCATTCCGCTCGGGGCGGTCGTCCTCGCCAAGGCCTGTCGACAGGCCCGCGAACTCCGCGATCGATGGCCGGGCGAGCGGCTGATGATGAGCGTCAACCTGTCGCCCCGGCAGTTCGCCGATTCCGAGCTCGTGTCCTCGATAGCCGCGACCCTCGCGGAGACCGGGCTGGAGGCGTCGGCGCTCGAGCTCGAGATCACCGAAACCGCGGTCATGGACCGATCCGAGGCCGGGATCGCGGCGCTCGCCGCGCTGCGTGGACTCGGCGTCCGCCTGGTCCTCGACGATTTCGGGACCGGCTACTCATCACTCGCCCATCTCCGGTACCTGCCGCTCGACACGATCAAGGTCGATCGATCGTTCATCACCGAGCTTGACGAGGGCGATCCGAACGTCGCCATCGTCCAGGCGGTCCTGTCATTGGCCCACGGTCTGGGCATCACCGTCGTTGCTGAAGGCATCGAACAGGCCGCGCAGGCCGACCGCCTCCGCGAATTGGGCTGCGACCTTGGTCAGGGCTACCTGTGGAGCCGCCCGATTGCGGCCGAACAGCTGGACCAACTCATGTCGATCGCGGTCGCTCAGCGGCGGTTGCCGAAGAGTCGGAGCAGGAACAGGAACAAGTTGATGAAGTCCAGGTAGAGGTGCAGGGCGCCCATGACGGCGGCCTTCTCGACGGATCCGGTCTGGACCACGAGCGAACCCGAGCTGATCCGCTGGGTGTCGTAGGCGGTCAGCGCGGTGAAGATCACGACGCCGATGATCGAGATGATCCAGCTCAGCGCTCCGTTGGCGAAGAACACGTTGATCAATGACGCCACGATCAGCCCGATGATCCCGATGGTGAGCGTCCCGCCGATGCCGGCCAAGGATCGCTTCGTGACCACGCCATACAGGCCGGCCGCACCGAACATCGCCGAAGCGGACAGGAATGCCGTCACGACAGACTCGCCCGTATAGAGCGAGACGATGACAGCGATCGTGAAGCCAAGGGTTGCGGCATAGATGAAGAACAGGCCGAGGGCCAGGGTGGCATTCATGCGGCGGATGCCCAGCCCGATGGCCCAGACCATCGCGAGCTGGCCGATGAAGATCGGCAGCATCAGCTCCGTGGCGGTCCTCATGACCTGCGTGTTCGACTGGACCACGAAGGCCACGCCGGCCGTCACGAGAAGACCGGAGAACATCCACAGGAACGCATGGCTGAGCAGGGCCGCGGCCATCGCCGGGTCCGGGCGGGAGGTGGTCTGTGCGCTGGGTGCGGTGGCTGACGTCGGAATGTTCATCTGGCGCCTCCTGGCTTGGGGTCGTTGGTGGTTGGTCGTTTCGATGTCGTGGTCCGGGTCCGAGGCGTGCCGCCGATGCGGGCCGGTGTGGCCGTCCGGGATTCCGCCTGTTCGGCGGCCCGTGCCAGGACCCAGATGAGATCGGCCAGTCGGTTCAGATACGGGACAAGATACGCACCCGGGACAAAACCCTCGCGACGGAGGGCCACGGCCCGGCGCTCCGCACGGCGCAGGATCGTACGGGCGAGCTCGAGGGCGGCGCTCGTCGGCGTTTCGCCAGGGACGACGAACTCGGTTGGCATCGTGATCGAGGCTTCCGCTTCGACCAGCACCCGCTCCACATCCCGGAGCATCGGCTCGGATACGCGTGTCCGGCCGTCCTCGAGGCGATCCTGGGCACCGGGGTTGGTGGCGAGTTCGGCGCCGACGACGAACAGCTCGCGCTGGAATCGAAGGATCAGATCGCCAAGGCCACCGAGCGTCGGCCCGAGGGTCCCGCCACGCTGCTTCGCTCCGAGGTTGGCGCGCGCGAGCCCGAGCGCGGCGACGGCCTCGTCAATGGTGCCGTAGGCCTCGGTGCGCGGATCATCCTTGGAGATCCGATCACCGCCGAAGAGAAGTCCCGTCGTCCCGTCATCGCCCTTGGTGGTCGCGACGATGGAATCGAGCGAAGAACGCCGGTTCACCACGTCAGCCCTGGCTCACCACATCAGGCCCGCGTCTTTCGGATCCCACCGCTCCGCAAGGAGGGTCACCTTCACCGGGTGGTCGACGACGGACTCGGCCTGCTCCTTGACCTGCGCGATCATCGACCCGGCGTACGGGCAGAACGGCGTGGTCAGGATCATCTTGACCTCGGTCTCGTCCTTGCCGAGGATCACCTGCTTGATCAGCGCGAGTTCGACGACATTCATCCCGATCTCGGGATCCACCACGGCGCGCAGGGCATCGAGGATGGCGAGCTCGGTCGCTCGCCGCTCGGCGTCGAAGGCGGCGGGGGGCGTGGCCGCACCGGCCGCCGTGGCGGCGTCGGGCGCCGTGGCGGCGTCCGCAGGCTGTGTGGCCGTGTCCTCAGGCTTCGTTGAGGCGTCCGCGGCAGCGGCCGCAGGAGTGGTTTCGGTATCGACGGCGTCGGTCATGGTGGGTGGGGCGCTCCGTTACTGGGCTGAAAGCGTATCACCAGTCTGCTCAAGGGCCGGTCGGCGAGAGCCCGGGGCAGGCGGAGCGCCGGCGACTGCGCCGAGCTGCTTCAGGACTTCGAATCGCTCTTGACGCCGGACAGGCCCAAGCACATCGTATGGCTCCTTCGTCGCCCTGAGGGTCACCATGAACAGTCTCGGAGTCGTGAATCCGATGGGCCTGCCGGCCCCGGTTGGCCGATGGATCAGCACGGTCCCGCGCGCGGCATGGATGTTCTTCGGTGCGGCGGTTGTCGTCGTGTTCGCAGATTTCAGGAATGCGCTGGGTCTGGGCCTGACGATTGATGTCCGGGATATCGTCATCGTCGGTGCCTCCACCGGTCTGCTCATCGCGCTGCCGGGCATCGCGCTGGTCCGGAACCCGAGCGTGCCGACGCAGGCACCCGTTGCCTACCGCGGCCTGATCCTGATCGCTCTCGGTGCCGTGGTGTCGAAGCTCGTCAACGCCGTCCTTGGGAGTGAGTTCGGTGCCGCCGCCGATTCGGGGATCGTCGCGAACATCGCGACGGCGCTCGTCCACGCCTCTGGTTCGATCGTGTCTGCCGTCGGGTGGCTCGCCGTGGCACGTGCGCTGTCGCGTCGCGAGGTGCTTGCGGGTAGCCGCGTCACGGCTCTCGCCACGGTTTCCGTCGTGGCGATCGTTGGAACGGTCTTCACTGGCCTTGGATCGACCGTTCGCATCGCAACGGATGGAATGAATGACCCGAGCTACATCTGGCTTGCAGGGATCGGATCTGCGGCGTATCTCGTCATCGCCCTGTCGTGGGCAGCCCTTGCCTGGACGTTCATTCGCTCGATGTCATCGAACCGATCCGGGGCCGTGCTCGCGGCCGGCCTATGGTCGCTCGCTATCGTGATAGGCGCAGGCCTTGCGCTCGTGTCCAGTGCGACCTTTGGCCTCGCGCTGATTGGAGCAAACCTGGTTCTATGGAATGCGATCGGACAGGTCATCACGTTGTTGCCACCGATCTTTCTGGCAGCGGCCGTCGCCTTCGGTCTGCTCGGTCCGAGGGACGCGGCGCCCAACGTGGAGCCGACCGCATCAAGCTGAGGCGAGGGCGACCCTGCGTGGGAGGCGAGGATCCACGCCTCCCCGAGCGGCGTTCGTACCGGTGGCTAGGCTTTGCCGGCACCTGCGAGAATCGAGATGGTTCGACGCTCGCGTTCACGCTCGCCGCGTTCGGCACCGAGCGTTGCGACCGATCCGCCCACCGCGCCGATCAGTACCAGCAGCCCGGTATCGAACCGCGCGTCGAGCATGGCCAAGCTGACGGCAGCGAGGACGACGCCAGTGCCAAACCCCACGAGGATCGCGTATCGCGAAGGCAGGCGGCGCACGCCTGCGAGCACAACGGCGATAACGCCAAACGCGATGCCCCATCCGATCGCCTCGATGACCTGCATCAGCAGTCCTCCGTCTGCGCGCTTCGTCCCAGGTGGCCTTGAGATCGTATGCCCGCCGGTCAACGCTCGCGGCGAGTCCTGCATCGAGACCCCACCGCCGCGACGGCCAGAGCGATCGCGACCGCTGCGCGCCTCGTGCGCTAGCTGTGATTCCCCTGGAGGTTGTTGCGTAGCGACCTCCCGTGAACTGATCGATCTGGTTGCTCAATCCAGACCCGTCCACGCTCGGCAGAGCGACGTA
>JBDTOJ010000086.1:0-2082 GCA_039933295.1 Chloroflexota bacterium | reverse complement strand
GGCATCGCCGTGAAGTTGGGCAGGCCATCGAGGGCCATGTTCACCTTCCCGGACGAACCGCGGAACTTGAAGCGCTTGACCTCCGCCTCGAATTCGGGGTCGAGCGTCCCGGGCTCGATGAGATCGATGAACGTCCGGCGACTGTCCACGGACGAGAGGACCGAATCTGCCAGGATCTCCTCGCCGGATTCGAGCACGACGCCGGTTGCCTCGCCGTCCCGAACCAGGATCCGCGCGACCGGCGCCTCGAGCCGGATCTTCACGCCGAGCGATTGAGCGGCCGAGCCGATTGCGTTCGAGATGCCGCCCGTCCCGCCCTTCGGGATCCCCCAGGCACGGAACGCGCCGTCGATCTCGCCCATGTAGTGGTGGAGCAGGACATACGCGGTGCCCGGGCTCTTCACGCCCTGATAGGTGCCAATGATCCCGGATGCAGCCATCGTGGCCTTGAGTGGATCCGTCTCGAACCACTGGTCCAGAAAATCGGACGCGGACATGGTCATGAGCTGGACGAATACGGCCTGCTGCCGTTCGGTGAGCTTCTGGAACGCTTTCGCCAGGCCACCGAGGGGCATGAGCGGCCGCGGGTCGAGGGAAGCCGGGTCCGGCGGCACGATCCCGAGGATCGGCTTGATGAACCGGGCCATGTCCACCATGAGCTGGCCGTATTCCTCGTAGGCCTCGGCGTCATTCTTTGACCAGCGACGCAGCTCGCGAACGGTCCTGCCGTGGTCGTTGACCCGCCACAGGTAGTCGCCGGTTGATTTTCCGTCCGGCCCCTTGGGGCCCTGGCCCTCGTGGAGCGGCGTGAACGTGCCATCGAGCGGCAGGATGTCGAGCCCGTGGGCCGGCAGGTTCAGCTCCCGGATGATCTCGGGCCGCAGGAGCGAGACGACGTAGCTGAAGACCGAGAACCGGAAACCCGGATAGATCTCCTCGGTCACGGCCGCTCCACCGAGCAGGTGGCGCTTCTCGAGGACGAGCGTCTTCATCCCGGCGCGCGCCAGATACGCCGCCGAAATCAAGCCGTTATGGCCACCGCCGATGATGACCGCGTCGTACCGCTGCGCCACGCGCCCCTCGTTAGCCGCGGCCCCGAGCCGCACATCCAGACTGCATAGCCTGCATCCAGTCTAATCCGCGTCCCGCCTGACGCGCCGGGCGTTGCGCAGGATGCGTATCGTCGAAGGGACCGGGTACTCGGCCACGGCATACCCATCGGGTCGGGTACCCTCCGGCCATGAAGTCCCGTTCCGAACTCCTCCAACACGCCGCCGACCTGGCCGCCGCATTCCTGGACACGCTTCCCGACCGCAAGGTCCGCAGCGCGGCAACGCGCGCGGATCTCATGTCGTCGATGGGCGGGCCGCTCCCCGAGAAGGGCGAGCTTGGCGAAGATGTCGTCGCGAACCTCGCACGCGCGGCGGACCCGGGCATCGTCGCGAGTGCCGGGCCGCGGTACTTCGGGTTCGTGATCGGCGGTGCGCTGCCGGCGGCGCTCGCGGCCGACTGGCTGACCTCGACCTGGGACCAGAACGGGTTCTCATTCGTCATGTCGCCGGCGGCCTCGGTGGCCGAGGAGATCGCTGCGGACTGGATCCTCGAGCTGCTCGGCCTGCCGTCCGATGCGTCCGTCGGATTCACCACGGGTGTCACGATGGCCTCGTTCACGGGCCTTGCCGCTGGCCGGCATCGCCTGCTCCAGCGAGTCGGGTGGGACGTCGAGGACGACGGCCTGACGGGAGCGCCGGAGATCGCCGTGGTCATCGGCGCGGAGGCGCACGCCACCGTGTTCGCGTCACTCCAGATGCTCGGCCTCGGGCGCAAGCGCGTGATCAAGGTTGAGGCGGACGAGCAGGGCCGGATGCGCGCCGATGCGCTGCGAACGACGCTGGCGGGGCTCCGTGATCGGCCGGTCCTCGTCGCCGCCCAGGCCGGCAACGTCAATACCGGTTCGTTCGACCCACTCGGCGAAATCGCGGCGGCCGTCCATGAGCTGCCGAATGCGTGGCTGCACGTTGATGGGGCGTTCGGGATCTGGGCCGCGGTCGCGCCGGCCCGGCGGCACCTGGTCGCGGGGCT
>JBDTOJ010000085.1:0-16220 GCA_039933295.1 Chloroflexota bacterium | reverse complement strand
TTCAACTGGACGATCTTCTGCACGGCCAACGGCAACTCGTGCAACGGGAATTCGAACGGCATCAAGGACATCATCAACAACAACGGCACCGGCACCACCATCTACCTCGATGATCTCATTGGACCGCTCAACGCCGGGGCTCACACCACGCTCTTCAGTGCCTTGTCGAGCGCCGTCGGGCAGTCCTTCGCGGTCGCCATCGTCAACGACGCGGGTGCCGTCCAGGGTTGGGCGATCTTCCACCTCACCGGCTCCGTCGGCGGTTCCAGCAAGCAGATCAGCGGCTGGTTCGAGGACGGGGTGAATGCCGCAACCATGGTCGTCGCCCCCGGCCACAGCGCGGCGCTCGGCACCATCGGCGCCTATACGGTCAAGCTGAGCAACTGACAGCACCGGGCGCAAGCCCGCTCAACCTGCCGGGGAACTCGGGGCCGCGTCCGCAAAGGGCGCGGCCCCGCGGTATCCGGGCGGAACGGCGCAGTACGGACCCCGTGACGAGGCAGTCGCCACTCCATGCCGCAGCCCGCGGCCGCGTTCAGCCCAGCTCGTACGCCTCGGGCCGGCGGTTGGCGAGGGCCGGGATCTGCCGCCGTGCCGCGGCCACCCGGGATGTGTCGATCACCGCGTGGACGATGGCCTCACGATCGGGCGCCTGGGCGACCACGATTCCCCAAGGGTCCACGACCATCGCATGACCATAGGCGGGGTGACCGGGCGGCCCACCGATCTGCGACGGCGCCAGTACCCATGCACCGTTCTCGATGGCACGCGCTCGGAGCAGGACCTCCCAGTGGTCACGCCCGGTACGCTCAGTGAAATTCGACGGAACCGTCAGGATCTCGGCGCCACCGAGGGCCAACGTCCGGTAGAGCTCGGGAAATCGCAGGTCATAGCAGACGGTCATCCCAATGCGGGCACCCTCCACTTCCGCGATGACGGCCTGGGTGCCGGCCATGACCCGTGCGCTCTCGAGGTCGACCGGGCCGTCATCGATCGACACGTCGAAGAGGTGGATCTTCCGGTAGCGGGCGACGATCGACCCATCGGGGCCAATCAGGGTCGAGGTGTTGTAGGGGCGCCCAGGATCAGCCGATGTCTCGGCGAGGCTGCCGGCGAGAATCCAGCAGGCGTGCCGCTTCGCAATGTCGGCGAACGGCGCCGTGAAGGGCCCCGGAATCGGCCGCGCCGAGGCCCGAAACCCGGCGTCGGAGCCTCGGTACTGGAGGTACTCGGGCAGGGCCACGAGTCGTGCGCCGGCGACCACAGCGGCTTCGGCCAGCTCGGCCGCACGTGCGATGTTCGCTTCCGGGTCGGCACCCGCATCGGTCTGGATCAAGGCGACGGGCATCTCCACGGGTCCAATAGTACGAGGACCGAGCGAGCCGGCCGCGGCCTCGCGCGCCGGCAGTGGCCATGGCGTGTCGGCCGTGGCGCTATCGAGCCGGCACGGGGTCCCCGGATTCGCCGCCCGATGTGACGACGCCCGCGGCGCTGACCTCGAACAGCCAGTTGTGCTTGTTGATGCATCCGGCCGGGCAATCGCCCCAACCGGAGGTGAACGTGACCCGGAACCCGCCATCGGCCGTCGCTTCCGCGGTCCACCAGGCCGACGCCCCGATGAGGGCCGAGGACTGCTCGGCGATGCCGAGGAACCGCTGGTCGGTCTCGCCGACCCGCGTTGCCGCCTGTGCGGGCGTGGTGACGGCCGGACCGGGTGACCCGACCGGGGGCGCGGTGGGTGTTGGGCTGGGTGTTGGGCCCGTGCCGCCTCCGCCGCACGCGGCCACGGCAAGGGCAAGGGTAAGGGCAAGAACGAGCATTGAGGACAGCCTCACGGCGAAGGATCGGCTTGGGCGGTGGTTCATGGCTCCCCGACGGCAGATCCGGACCGGTGGTTCCCGCCGGAGTCGATAGGATGCCCGCGTGAGCCTGCCCCTTCCCCGCCCGGATGCGCGCCGCGTGACACGCCTGTCCCTGCCCTTGGTCGGGGCATTCGTGGTCGGCGCGATTGCCTACGGTGGGCTGTATACGTTCCCGGCGCTGTCGGTCGCATTCGCGCAGGAATTCGGGGTGAGCCGGACCGTCGCCGTCACGCCGTGGACGATGTTCCTGCTCGTGACCGCCATCTCGAGCCCGCTCCTGGGCCGAGCCTACGACGAGTTCGCGGATCGGGACCTGCTGACGGCCTCGATGGTCCTGCTGGCCGCCGGCTGGCTCGCGATGTACCTGGCCCCGGATATCTCCATCGTGATCCTCGCCTACGCGGCGTTCCATGCCCTCGGGCTGCAGCTGGCGTTCATCGGCACGACGACGGCCATCGCGCGGCGCTATGCCGGCGTCTCCGGGCTGGCGCTCGGCATTGCCTATGCCGGTCCCGGGATCGGTGTGGCCGTGGCGCTGCCGCTCGCCTCAGGGCTGATTCAGAGCGCGGGCTGGCGGTCAACGTCGCTCGTGTTTCTCGGCGCGTCGCTGGTCGGCGTGATCTTCGTGTGGCTCATGACCGCCGGGCCCCACATCCTCGTGCCGGCAAAGGCTGGAGCGCGCACCCGCGAGCGGGAGACCGCGCAGGCGGCCCAGGCCACGGGCCTCCACGAGACGGCAGCTCCCGGAGCGGTCTCCGCGAGCTTCGAGCCGCTTCCGGCCGGCACTGGTAGCGCGACCGCGCGATCGAGCGTCCGGCGGATCGTGCGGACGAGACGCTTCTGGGCCCTGTTCATGGGGGCGGTCGCGATCGGCATGTTCGACGAGGGCGTGCTTCAGGCCTTCCTGCCCCATGCCGTGCTCATCGGGCTCGGAGCGGAATTCGGCGCCAGCGCGCTGGGCCTGCAGGCGCTCGCCTATGTCGGCGGTCAGGTGGTCGGCGGGTACCTCTCGGATCGGGTCGGGCGACGCGGCGTCGGCGTCGTGGCTGCGGCAATGATCGGCGGCGGCGTGATTCTCGCCTTTGGGGCTGTCGCCGGGATGCCGGCGCTCGCGCTCGCGGGGATCATCGCGCACGGCGTTGGGACGGGCGCGACGATCGCGGTCCGGTCGGCGGCCCTGTCCGATGTCTTCAGCGGGCCGAACTTCGGAACGATCTTCGGGTTCATGGCCGTCGCCTACCCGATCGGCGGCACGATCGCGGTGTACGCGGGCGCCCTGTCGTCCGACCAGCTCGGAACCTATCTGCCCCTGGTCGTGCTGGTGCTGGTGGCAGTCGTTGTTTGGACTGGCGCTCTCTGGCTGGCAGGTCCTCGACGGCACGGCGGACGCGCCCGCGCTGCCTGATCGGCCTGCGCCAGGTCTCCGCGTGCCCGCGCAAGCCTCCCTTGCCTGACTGCCGCGTTCGAGCTTGCGGGCCCGTCACAACGCTGTTACGGTAGCCGCACGGTTACCAATGAGCATGAGGGGCATGAACGATGGCGACGGGAACTGGAACCAAGGCCGATCCGTGGATGCTCAAGACGCCGCCGGGCACATCGGAATACTCGATGTATCGGGACGATGCCTCCGATCCCCCGACGATCGTGTGCCAGGTCGGCGGAACCAGGTTGCTCTACGACGCCCGAGCGATCGAGGAACTCCACGCCATGCTCAAGGCCCACGGCGACTGGATGCCGCTCGGCGGGGCAGATGAGCAGAAGCCGGCGGCCGAGGGATCGGTCGAGGCATGGGGGCGATCCGAATCGAACCCACGCGGTGGCTGGTACGGGCTGAAGAAGGGCCTCCGTGGCCGATTCGGCGTCTACATGCCGCCGCTCATGGAGGCACTCGGCCTGGTCGAGCTGACCCATGACGCCAAGAACAACCGGATGCGAGCCGTCTGACCGATGGCCCAGGCATCGACCGCGGGCGACCCGTTCGGCGCCCTCGGCGATCCCAACCGTCGCGCCATCGTCGAGTTGCTCGGCGGGCGGGAGCGCTCCGTCCAGGAGATTGCCGACGTCCTGCCGATCAGCCGTCCGGCCGTCTCGCGTCACCTGCGGCTATTGAAGAGCGCTGGGCTCGTGGTCGAGGAGGCCCGAGGGACACGCCGCATCTATCGACTGCATGACGAGGGGATAGAAGCCGTCCAGGCCTACCTCGAGCGCGTCTGGGGCGATGCGGCCGCCCGATTCCGGCTTGTGGCCGAGAATCTCCGGTCCGACGCCGACTCATGATCGAGCCGATCCGACTCGAGTTCGAGGTCGCCTGTCCGGTTGACCGCGCGTTCGAGGTCTGGACTGGCCAGATCGCCACTTGGTGGCCGAAAGATCACACGGTCTCGTCCGAAGTCGACCTCGTGGTCGTCCTGGAAGGGCGAGCCGGCGGGCGAATCTTCGAACGTCGGACCAACGGGCTCGAACACGACTGGGGCATCGTGACGATCTGGGAACCCCCGAACCGCCTCGGCTACAGCTGGCACCTCAACCGGGAACCGACCGATGCGACCGATGTCGAGGTTCGCTTCCTGCCGCTTGGAATCGATGGTACCAAGGTGGAGATCGAACATCGCGGCTGGGAGCGACTCGGCGCCGGAGGCGAGGACTGGCGCGATCGCAACTACGGCGGCTGGTCCACGCTCCTGCCGCACTACCGCAAGGCGACCGCGCGCTCAGGCTGAAGCTGTCTTCGAGGGCTACCGCTAGGGTGTGAGCCCGAGACACGTGGTTGACCTACGAGCGCCGCCGCGATTGAAGCCGTTGCATGCGGGGCATCGCGTCCCTGATCGGGCTGGTTCATCAGAATCGTACTGATTGAGCGTGGCCGTACCCGACTTCGGTCGATTCCGTCGCTTTGCCGAGCGTGGAAAGGTCTGGATTGAACAACCAGATCGATCAGCTCATGGGAGGTCGCTACGCAACAACCTCCATAGGGATCGCAGCTAGGGCGTGAGCCCGGGCAGGCTCCCGCCGGGCAGTCCCGGGATGGTCGTCGGAACGAGCGACGTGATGTCCGACGGCAGGAACGGCCCGAGGATCGCCAGGACGAACGGGACCGTCGTCTGCGACAGCAACTTGCCAATCGTCGAGGTATCGATGCCCGTGGCGACATCCTTGAGAATGCCGAAACCGGCGAGGTCGGCGAGGTGAGCGATCGCGGCTGGGTAGGTATGCAGAATGACGATCGCGGCCGACGCGATGAGGATCGCCTCGATGCCGCCGAAGACCGCCCCGAGCACCTTGTCCGTCATCTCGCTGATCCCCTTGACTGCGAGCCGCGAGAGGATCTTGCTCGAGAACAGGTTGAAGCCGGTTACGAGAACGGCGAACGACACTGAGTAGCCGACCATCTCGGCGTACTGGATTGGCATCTCCGGAAAGATTCCCCCGACGATGGCGCCGATCGGTGTCCGGAAGTAGGCGCCAAGGACGAACGAACCAGCCATGAACAGGAGTCCGAAGAGCCGACGCACGAACCCGGTGCTCCAGCCGCCGCGCACGAAGCCCGCAAACAACCCCAGGAGCACGAGGTCAGCCACGATCTCTCCTCAGCGGATCCAGTAGGCCACAACGATAGGACTTCTGAGGTTCGGGAATCGAAGCGCCGCGCGGGGGGGAAGCCCGGCAAACCGGGCCGCTGGCTGCGAGGGTCGAGATCGAGCATCGCGGCTGGGAGCGACTTGGCGCCGGAGGCGAGAACTGGCGCGATCGCAACTACGGCGGCTGGTCCACGCTCCTGCCGCACTACCGCAAGGCGGTTTCGGACTCGCACTGACCTCCATCCGTTGCTCGATAGACAGTTGTAATGCCCAGGGGCGCGATCGTTGTCCATCCGGACCCTGGAGCGCGCGACGATCGGCCTGCCCGGAAATGCCGGCGCATCAGCCCGGTTGGGCGAGCGGCGTCCCCCTCGCGGGACCGCACTATTTCGGTTCGGAGGTTGGAACCATGAGCATCATCGGATGGATTGTCCTCGGCGCGATCGCCGGTTGGCTGGCCGGATTCTTCGTCAAGGGAGATGAGGGCCTCGGCGTGCTCGGCACGATCGTCCTCGGCATCGTCGGCGCGATCGTCGGCGGTTTTCTCGCGAGTGTCCTGTTCAACACGAAGCCGATCGAGGGTCCTCTCGACCTCGGCTCGATCGTCGTGGCGACCATCGGCGCGATCATCACGGTTGTCGTCGTCGGGGCGCTTTCGGGTCGGACCCGAACGGGCCGCGGCCCCATCTGATCCGACCGCGGGCCGGGGGGCCCGCGGTCATTCCCGGCGAAGGCTCATCGGAAACGGTGGGCCTTTGCCGTTTCGACGGCCGTTATGGCGGACGCTACAGGCCTCGGACGGGCCCGGCAATCGCGCGGCCGTAGGGTCCGGCGGTTTCGGCAAAGGTCGGCGCGATCCCGTCCTCGGGCGGCGTCCCGCTGGTCGATGGTTCAATGGTCGTCGTGGGGTCGGATGCCGGCGCCGATGAGCGAAGATCCTCGTCGCCGGGGCGAGACGTCAGGTGGGCGTTCGAACCTCTCCTTGTGCCGGGAGCCATCAGTCCCCTTCGGGCAAGGGTGGCGCGACGCCATTTCGAGACGCGCTCCGTGCCAAGCGACGTGACCGGGGTGTAGTCGGCGACGACTGCCCCATCGGCGGAGACGAACCGATGACCCGGCGGTGCAAAGAAGGCATCGCCCCGTGCCGCGAGCTCGGTTCCCGCTCCCGGCTCGGCGTCGCGGTCATAGAGGATCGCGATCTCGCCGTCGATCACGAATCCCCAATGCGGTAGGTCACACCACCCGCTGAGGTGACCCGTTCGTTGACCAAAGATGGAGCGCATGAAGATCCACGGCCCCATCTGGCCGGCCTCGACCTCGATGACGCCAGGCCGACGGAAGGGTCGAAGCGAGCCGGCCACCGTCACCGCGTGCGGCAGGCTGATCTGTGGATCCGGCCGCGCGACGAGCGTGAAGCCCCGCGCCTCGAGTGCCTCGGCCGAAACAGGCTGATCGGTTTCAGGGGTGGCAAAACCAGCAACAACCGTGCCGGGCCCGGCAGTGAACGTATGATTCGGTGGGCCGGCTGGGACATAGAAAGCCGTTCCTGTCGAGAACGATTCGGTTCGACCGTCGTCGTGGTGGACCGAGAGTGCGCCGCGCAGGACGATCCCGTGGTGCTGGGTCAGGCAAGGCGCGTCGAGTCCCGTCCCTGCCGTCGATCCGTCCTCCGGGAAGTCGGCCACGACCGCAACGACCGATCCGAAGCTGTGATATCGCGCCAGCAGGCCGCCACGATCGACGGCCTGAAGCTCGCCTGGCGAGATGCGCAAGTGACCTCCCCCGTGTCTCGGGCGCCGCTGGACTGCTGGCGACGACCCGCTTGCTCGCCGCCCTCAGGAGCGGCCCGTGGATAATGCCGCCGGCGCACGGCCCGATCAAATTGCCAGTTCGTCCTCGCGCAGGATCGGAATCGAGAACCCGAACTCGGAGCCTCCCGCGGCCCGTGTCCGTGCCCAGATCCGGCCGTGCATCGCTTCCACGAGGGTCTTGGCAACATACAGGCCGATGCCCGATCCGGCTCGGGTGCTGGCCGTACGACTGGATCGGAAGAATATCTCGAACAGGCGCTCGGCATCACACGGATCGAACCCTGGGCCATTGTCGGTCACGTTTACGCGGATATGGTCGTCGGCCGGCTCGGCCAGGACGACGACTTCGCCCCCCGTCGACGGGCTGTACTTCGCTGCATTCCCGACCAGATTGCCGAGCACCTGGTTGAGAAGCGTCGCATCCCCATCTGCCGCCGGCAGGTTGGGCGCCACGTGAACCGCGAAGGAGACGTGGGGATAGCGGGAGGCCTCCGCCCGGACGACGCTTTCGATGGCATGGCGAACGTGGACCGGCTCGGGTTCCGAGGTGATATCACCGACCTGCATCCGGCTGAGGACGAGGAGATCCTCGATCAGGGCCTGGAGTCGACCAGCCTCGCCCACGATGTCGGCCGCCAGGTCAGACGTCGTCGCCAACTGGACGCCGGCCGGACGGCTGAGCAGGTCGGCCAGCCCGAGGATCGTGGTGATCGGTGTGCGCAATTCGTGGCTCAGGACCCCGATGAAGGCGTCCTGCCGCTGAGCCCGCTCGCGCTCCTCCGTGGTATCTCGAATGATCACCAGTTCGGACCCCTCTACCTCATGCAGCCACAGGCTCAACCAGCGAGATGGATCATCGATGTGGACCGCACCGGTGGCGATCTCGGTTCCCAGCGCTGCAACAAGGTCGTCTCGGGTGCCGACAGGCTGGCCGGCGACTCGCGTGAGCGCATCGTTGGCGAACGCGATCGCGCCGTCAGCGCCGATGACGGCGACACCCTCGTTCATCGCCCCGAGAATTGCACGCAGGGTCTGAACGATCCTCCGCTCGGCCGCCGCGAGCCGCGTCAGGCGCATCTCGGTCTCCACATGAGCTCTGACATCCCGCGCCGAGACGAGGTAGCTCGACCGCCCGGTCGGCGTGGCCAGCGTGCGGACCAGGACATCGACCTCGGTGGTGCTCCCATCGGAGGCATGAAGGGCCTGAACTACGCCAGTGGGGGTGGTCGCGCCGATCGCTTCGTCGATATCGGGAAGGAGCTCGACGATCGGCCGACCAACGAGCTGGGCTGGTTCCCAGCCGAGCTTCGAGAACGCCTCGTTCGCGAACGTGATCCTCGCGCTGGAATGATCGACAACCGCCGCGAAATCAGGCAGGGCCGAAATCAGCTCGCTGTACCGGCTCGCCTGTGTCGCGGCCTCGCCCCGGAGCTTGACCACAGATCCGATCAACCAGCTGATCCAAAGGCTCGTCGGGATGAACAGCAGGAAACGGGCCAGCTCATCGGGTCGAAGGATGGACCCCGTAGCGGTCGGGCGCTGGTACACGATGAGATCGACGACGGCTCCAACGAGGGAGACCGTGACGCCAGCCCATGATCCGCCGATGATGACCGCGATCGGGAGCACCGCGAACAGCGGCAGGTAGGCGATCTGGACATCGAACGCCGACGTGAAGGCGACCTTCACGACCATGGCCACCACCACCAGGACCAGGCCGACACCCGGACCTCGGCGCTGGGCCAGCGCTTGGGCACGCCAATCGTGCGTTCCAGCCTGCACCCTCGTACGGCCCTCCTGGCGCTCCTCGATCATGGCTGTCACCTTCGTTCGGCGGACTATACGACGGGTGGGTGGCTCGATCGCGGACCGGCGCTCCCGCTCGGGATCGATGTTCCGTGCCGATCCGTCACACAGCACTCACCGATCGAGGGGCAACCATCGCGGATGCATTGCAGGTCGCGCACCGTCCCGCGGCACTGGTGGGGGCGAGTTGTCATGGGGTCGCAATGCCGACGGCGTGCTTGTTGCGACCCGGTGCAACGCCTCCGAACCTACGGTGTGGACCACGTCACCGAACGGTGTCGGACCGCTCGCTTCGGTGAGCACCAGCAGGAGGCTCTCAACCATGAACGACCTCAAGAAGGTCCAGCGCGAGGCCGAAAACAAGGCCAAGGAAACCTGGCGCCGCGCCGACGGCGAGGAGGATCTCGCGGACAAGCTCGGAAACCTCGGTGATGACCTTCGCGACGGCCTCGGCAATGCCGGCGACGACATCCGCAAGGGCATCGACAACGTCGATGAGGCACTTCGACACCGGGACGATCCCACCAACCGACCCGAGCGTCGCTGAGGCGTCGGCTCAGGCCAACGGACAAGCGGCAACCCGACCTCGCAAGGGGCCGAGTTGCCGCATCTTGATTCGCGGGCCTTGCCATTGCAGCGATGTGGTTCCTGAGATGGCGTTGTAACGGGATCGGGTCGCGCCACCGCCGCGATCGAGAGCCCGCCGCCGCGATGCTGTGTCGGTCGCTGACATCCGGCAACTCGGCCGGGCTTGAGGGCGACGGTCGCCTGTGGCGGCCGAGTACGAACAAGATCAAGGAGATCAAGCCATGACTGACCATCGCGATACTGTTGTCGTCAAGGACGGCGGCTCAGGCGCCGGGGCCATCCTCGGGGTCATCGTCCTCGTGCTGATGCTGGCAATCGGCTGGTATTTTTTACTGGGCCCTGGTGCCGGGTCGAGCACGGGCCCGAGTGACATCAACGTCAATGTCAACCTGCCGACGCTGGCGCCGGCCGCGTCATAGGAGTAACAGTCCGGGCCCGGCGCGTGACTACGATGCGCCGGGCTCAACGCGCCAGATCGCGCGGAGGCGCAGAGAGGACGACCGAATGACTACCCAGCCGCTGGTCCTGGTCGCCGACGACGAACCGAGGATCACGAAGCTCGTGGCAATTGCGCTCGGGCAGGAAGGCTTTCGCGTCGTGACCGCCAGTGGCGGGGAAGAGGCCCTTCGGAAGGCCGAGGAGATCCGCCCCGACATCGTGCTCCTCGACATCGTGATGCCGGACCTCGATGGGATCGAGGTCATGCGCCAGCTTCGTGAGCGACGTCCGGTGGCGGTGATCTTGCTGACGGCGAAAGGATCTACGGCCGACAAGGCCATGGGCCTGGACCTCGGCGCCGATGACTACATCGCGAAGCCGTTTCATCCGGACGAGCTCACCGCGCGCGTCCGGGCCGTCCTGCGACGAACGTCGGGCGCTAGTCCCGGCTCTGGAGTTCTCGCGTTCGATGACATCGAGATCGACCTCGAGCGACGACTCGTTACCAAGGCCGGGGAGATTGTTCGCCTGTCACGAACGGAGTGGCTGCTCCTCCAGCACCTGGCCGCAAACCCTGGCAAGGTGGTCCTCCATACCGAGCTGCTGACGAAGGTCTGGGGCCCCGAATATCGGGACGATCTGCAGTACCTGCGGGTCTGGATTTCCCGCGTGCGCCGCAAGCTCGGCGCGGAGCCAGGCGATCCCGGGCGGATCAAAACGTTTCAGGGGATCGGCTACCTGCTCGATGTCGACGCACCGTCGGCGCCTGAACCCGTGGATCCACCGGTCGAGGACGAACCCTCGGCGATGATCGGCTGACGCCGCCCGGTCCTCGCCTCGGCATGCCTCGGCGGAGGTGAACATCGAGTTCAGAGGGCCAGGCGCAGGCGCAGCGCCTCTTCGACGTGCAGCGTCATCGAGTTGGGGACGACGCCCAGCCGATCGCCCACGCGATCGACGCCGATGGAACGGACCGGCTCAGCCTGCGCCATCACCTATACTCGGGCTCCGGCCGACATAGCTCAGCGGTAGAGCAGCTGTTTCGTAAACAGCAGGTCCTCGGTTCAAATCCGAGTGTCGGCTCCAGCACCCATCGGCTCGGAATTGTGACCTCCGGCGCCGAGCACGCGTCGGCGTTCCTCACCGGGTGGATGACCCAGTGGATTCTGATGGAGATCCCATCTACCCCGCTCGACGAACGGATCACAATCGCGTTGAGCCAGGTGACGCGGGCCCGATGTCAGGCTCAGAGCTCGATAGGGCAGTCGCAAGAACGCCGACTCCTTGGATATCCATGTCAGCCGCCAAATCTGACCTGAGCCGCCAGCGGCCATCGGCTAGTCTTTGGTCAATACCCACCCCTGACATGGTGTTCGATTAGGAGCCTCTGCCGATGAACCGCAAACGCTTGCCGGTCTGGTTCAGCGCGGCGATGGTCCTGGCAATCGTTCTGACGGCTTGCGGCGGATCTTCAGTTCAACCGGCCGGATCCCAATCGACGGGTTCCCAAGCGCCTGGCTCCTCGACCGCGCCCACAGGATCGGGCGCCGTTCCAAATTCGTTCGACCCGGTCAATCTTGAGGTGACCCTGGATACAGCCAAGCGGGTTGAGGAGCTCATTCCGGTAGAAGGCGGTGTCATCAGCGCCACGGGGACCGATGGAACTGTGTACAGGCTCGAGATCCCGTCAGACGCCCTGTTGGCTGCAACGAAAGTCGGGCTTACCCCGCTCAGGGCCATCTCTGGCATGCCTTTTGGCGACCAGCCCCATGCCGTGCAGATGAGTCCTGAGGGGCTGTTCTTCCAGAACTTTGCCACCCTCACGATCACCCCGCCCAACGAGATCCCTATTGACCAGCAGGTCGTCTTTGGCTACCAGAAGGATGGCCAGGATCTGATCCTGGCGACGCCGGTCATCGCCTCAAGCGAGATCAAGATCCGCGTTCAGCATTTCAGCGGTACCGGCGTTACCACGGCCTCGCTTGCGCAAGGCGAGGCTGCGCGCGCGGCCCTTGGCGGGAACCTCGGACGGGCGCTGGAGAGCCGACTCAACGAGGCGATCGCCAATGAACGGCAGCGCGTGCTTCTGGGCGGCGCGGAGGATAACTCGGCGTTCGTGGCGGCCGTCCGCGAGATCCTCGCGCAGTACGACGAACAGGTCGTCAAGGTGCGTGTCGCGGCAATGGGCCAGAGTTGCGACGCCGCCAAGCTCGCGCTCGAAACGGCCATCGCATTCGAACGTCAGCGCGAGCTGATGGGCTTTGGCGATCAGGACAATACGGTGTTCGACCGCTATCCGGGGCTGTTCGACAAGGCCACCCGCTCCTGCGTCCTCGAGGAATTCGCGGCGTGCGTCGAACACCATCGGATCTTTCTGATGTTGCCGCTCTATGACTCGATCCTTCGCCAGAATGCGATCGTTCCGTACCTCAGCCCGGGCATCCTCGAAGAGGCACGGGATCTCACCGTCAAGTGCCTGACGTTCAAACTCGAGCTCGAGTCGACGGCAAAGCTCAATCTCGAGGCGAGCCGGTCAACATCGTCCGTGACCTCAGAGGTCATCCTCCGATATCGTCCTGAAACCGAGCTGATCAGCGGCATTGGCACGTACGACAACACTGCGTACGACACGACGTTCGGCACCTGCAACGTAACGGCGACGCCCGGCGGCGGCACACTCGCGGTGATCGGATTGCTCTACGAGGTCGAGGCCGGCAACCCGGATGCTGATGGCAACTACCCGGATGCGGCGGTCAGCGACCTGAGCCTCCACTACATGCCGACGACCTCGTCGGAGCGTTCGAGCATCACCTGCCCTGGTACGGGACCTCTCCCATTCGCCCTGCCCGTCTGGTCGCTGACGTATCTGGACGCGCACGCAACTGACCTCGATGGGACCGGTCTCACCGCCACGGACTGGGACGTTTCCAGCGGCGAGCTGTTTGCCACCAAGGATTGGGACCTCATCGGCGTGCACGACCCGCATGGCACGGAGAAGGGGAGGTTCAAGCTCTATCACGCGCCGGGCGCATGAGTGGGCTGGCGCAGCGTGCCGAGGTCCATCCTCGGCCTTTCACGCTCGTGCCCACAAGGCTCGGGCCGAACTACCTGGTAAAACGCAGGTCCTCGGTTCAACTCCGAGTGTCGGCTCCAGTCGCCTCTGGCGGACGTTACTGAGACGGTACGCTTGGGCGGGTCCTGCACAGGATCGCCCCTGTGCCGAGGCCGAGCGTCAGGCATCCGCGACGTGCCCGAGCGACGAGATACGCAGGCACTCCCGTAGGGTCGTCACGATCCCGCCAGCAAAGCCTCCATCTCCCGCAAGACTCAATGGCCGACCCGGTTAGGTACTCGGAGATCCCCGGGCCACCATGAAGCAGCAGGGCCGGCGCGCCCGCGCGACGGGTGCTGGGCGCCTCGTTCGAGGCGCCCAGCGAGTTGCAACTCGATCACAGCGGCGGAAACGCCGCACCAGGCCCTTTACCAGGCGGGCACGTACTGGACGATGGGGTCGGCGATCACCCGGTGCTGGTTCGTGCCGTCGGCGTTCATGACGTACACCGGTCGATCGTTCTGCCCCAACGCACCGAAGTCGCGGACGAAGGCGATCTCAGTGCCGTCGGGCGACCATGCCGGGCCGAAGTCATCACCGACGGCGCAGGGTGACGGATCGGTCGCCGTGCAGCCTGTGAGCTGGTGATCGTGGGAGCCGTCCGCATCCATGAGCCAGATCCCGCCATTGCCGCCATTGCCGCGTTCGTAGGCGATCTGCAACCCGTCGGGGCTCCACTCGGGAAGCTGGTCCTTCGACGCCGGGTCGCTCGTCAGCGCTTTGGCGTGCGATCCGTCTGCATCCATGATCCAGATCTGCGAGTTCACAGGCTCGCCATTGGCGTTGCTGTCCTCGGCGTGGATATAGAGGATCTTCATCCCGTCAGGCGACCAGGCCGGGAAGTCGTTGGAGCAGCCGGGCTTCTGCCCGGTACAGTTGGTGAGCACCTGGAGCGAGGCGCCTGTGGTGGCATCCACGACGTTGATCTGGCCGCCGCCGAACGCGATCAGCTTGCCGTCAGGCGAGTAGTTCGGAAAGAGCGCCGAGCCACCCAGATGGGTCACCTGGGCTTGATTGGATCCATCGGACCCAACCGTCCAGATCTCGAAATTGCCGCTCGCATCCGAGCAGTACGCGATCCTGGTTCGATCGGGCGAGTACGTGACACAGGCCTGGAAGCCGGAGCCGGTCGTGAGCTGGTGGATGTTGGATCCATCGGCGTTCGCCGACGCGACGTGCACGCTGCCATCGGCACCCTTGACGCCGTACGCGATCCTGCCGGCTTCCACCACAAAACTGGTCGGGGCCGTCGTGGGGGCTATTGCGGTGGGCGCCTCGGCGGTTCCGAGACTCACGCTCGCAGGTGGCGTGCTCACCGATCCGCTGGAACACCCGGTGACGGCGAGGACGGCGAGGACGGCGATCAGGGCAACGCTGGCCCGCGCAACACGACTGGTCATTCGAGGTCCCTCATCGGGTCGTCGCTCGCCGGGTCCATCCCAAGGCTGCGTCGTACGACCCAGATACTCGGCTGGCGCCCAGTCCAGGTCTACCGTGCTGACCCCTGAAGATCGCGCGGGTTTCCCCGCACCGAATCCCTGCCGAGGGTAGTCGCGCCGGTGGGTCAGCGCGGCGTTCTCCAACGAAGGACCCTGGCCCGATTCGGACAAGTCCTTGTCTTCCACAAGACCACGGCAGCCGGCGTTGACGAGGCGGTCAACGTCGTAGCGGCCGTGGCTGCTCGCCTCCACACGACGCGTTGATGTTCCCCCGCGCCCATCGGCATCGAGCGAAATCGAAGACCAGCTAACTGAGTGGCCTACGCTCGCCATTCCACGCTTGTGCCACAACGCTTGGGCTGAGCTACTTGGTAAACAGCAGGTCCTCGGTTCAAATCCGAGTGTCGGCTCCACTTCCCTTGTTTGAGCGTGAGCTCAGCGCCTGTGCCCCGTAACAGTTGCGACTGCTTCCCGGCCCCTGCCTCGCTCAGCAAACGATTGACGGGCCACGAGCATCCTCAGGGCCCGACACTCCAGATCGTCCCAGCAGCACGAGCGCCTGTGACCACGTGGCGGAGAAGGCTGCCCTGACGCCAGATCCAACGATCCCGTAACAGGGTCGCAATCGCCGCGTCATGGGTGCAGGATGCCCACCACATGAGCGATGACGCTGATCCCCAGAGAGCTCAGCCGCGGTCCGACGAGCATCGCGGCCGCCGGGCGACGAGCGCTCGTCACCTGCTCACCTGGGTCTTTGGCCTGGGCCGCTCCGCCTGGCTACTTCCGCTCGACATCGCGTTCAAGACTGTTGGGATCCGCTACGGCTGGCTGAAGGCACTCTTCCGCCACACGCCGCCGCGAATCCTGCACCTGACGGGTCGCATCCGTGCGGAGCGCGCGGCCTGGCGAGCCACACACGTGGTGCCGGCCTATCGCGCCTATCTCGAGGCGGGCGGAAGGGATCCGGACAGCCTCGTCCCCGCCGGGATCCTCGACCACCTGCCGGAGACCGACAAGTTGTCGTATATCGACCCCTACCCGCTCGCAGCCAGGTGCATCGACGGCCGCATCCCGTTTGTCGGTGTCACGATCGACGAATCGAGCGGATCGACCGGAACTCCTTACAACTGGATTCGCGGCGCTGCCGAACGTGGCGTCGCCCATCGAAACATTGCGTTCTTTGCCCGGTACGCATTCGGAGCCGGCGATCTGATCACGCTCAACGCGTTTTCGATGGGTGCCTGGGCGACGGGGTTCAACATGAGTCTCGGGATCAACCGTCACGGGCTTGTGAAGTCAATCGGACCGGACATCGGGAAGATCCTCTCAACTCTCAGGTACCTCGGACCAACGTTCCACTACCTGATCGCGGGCTACCCGCCGTTCATCCAGCACCTGATCGAGGAGGGCGAGCGGGAAGGCTTCCCCTGGGAGCAATACCGGCTCGTCGCGATCGTTGGCGGGGAGGGGATGACCGAGGAGCTCAGGGATCGCCTGCTCGAGCGGTTTGAGGTCGTCTACTCGGGCTATGGCGCGACGGACCTTGAGATCGGGATGGCAGCCGAGACACCGGTGACGGTCGCCCT
>JBDTOJ010000084.1:0-9438 GCA_039933295.1 Chloroflexota bacterium | reverse complement strand
TCTGGGAGATCGTCCTCGTCCCGATGTACCTGATCATCGGGATCTGGGGCGGGGCCAACCGGATCTACGCCACGATCAAGTTCGTCCTGTACACGCTCGTCGGGTCGCTCCTCATGCTGGTCGCGATCCTGGCCACGGCGTTCGCGTTCCAGGCGGCCAATGGCGGCGACTGGACCGGTGCCTTCGACTACGAGGTCCTGCGCCAGTTCGCAGCGTCCGGCGGCGGGTTCGACCCAACGCTGCAACTGCTCGCTTTCGGGGCATTCTTCCTGGCCTTCGCGATCAAGGTCCCGATGTTCCCGTTCCACACCTGGCTGCCCGATGCCCACGTCGAGGCGCCGACCGCAGGCTCGGTGATCCTGGCCGGCGTCCTGCTGAAGCTGGGTGCCTATGGGTTCATCCGCTACGGGCTGTCGTTCTATCCCGACGCCGCCCAGACGTTCGCGCCGGTGATCATCGTCCTCAGCCTGATTGCGATCATCTACGGCGCCATCGTGGCCCTCGTCCAGCCGGACCTCAAGAAGCTCGTGGCCTACTCGTCGGTCAGCCACATGGGCTTCGTGACCCTCGGGATCTTCATCTTCCAGCCCCAGGGCATGGATGGCGCGATCCTCCAGATGGTCAACCACGGGCTGATCACCGGTGCCCTGTTCCTCCTGGTCGGCGTGATCTACGAGCGGACCCACGATCGGACGTTGGCCAGGATGGGCGGGCTTGCGGGCAAGATGCCGGTCTACGCGGCGGTCTTCGGGTTCTTCGCGTTCGCCTCGGCCGGTCTCCCGGGCCTGTCCGGATTCGTCGGCGAGTTCCTGACTCTGGTCGGAACATTCGCCTTCAACCCCCTGGCGGCCGCGACGGCCACGTTCGTGATGATCCTTGCCGCGGCGTACCTGCTCTGGATGTTCCAGCGGATGATGTTCGGCGAGCTGTCCGCCTTCTTCGTCGGCGTCGGCAGCCATCTGACGGACATCACGCCCGTGGAGATCCTCACGCTCGCGCCGCTTGGCGCCCTGGTCGTGGCCTTCGGACTCTTCCCCGGGATCCTTCTCAACATCATCGACGGCTCCGTGACCCGCGCCCTGGCCGATGTCGGCACCGGCGAGGCCATCGCGATCGATCCGCTGGTCACGGCGATTGGCCTCGGCGCCCTCGCGGCCGTCGTCGTGCTGCGGATCGTGACACTCCCGATGTTCCGGCCGTCGGCCGCTGCCACTGAGACCGGCGCATGAGCGGTAACCGATGAGCTTCCAGGACCTCGTCACCATCGCGCCGTTCGTGGCCGCCATCCTCGTGGCCGCCGGCTGCGTCGTCGTCGACGTGATCGTGCCGGGCCGGCGCGGGCCGTTGCTGGTTGTCGCGCTCGGCGGGCTGGCCGTCGTCGGCCTGGTCACGCTCATCACCGGATCAACGCCGGCTACTGCGTTCGGCGGTTCGTACCGGGTCGACGACCTGACCACGTTCCTCGACATCATATTCATCGGAATCGCCGTGATGACCCTGCTCTTTGCGCCCGACTACCTCGACTCGCGCCGCCTGCCGCTCGCGGAGTTCGCGGCGGTCCTGATCTTCGCGATGACCGGCGCCATGCTCCTCGCCGCGTCGGCCGATCTCCTCGTGCTGTTCATCGGTCTCGAGCTCATGGTTCTGCCGGGCTACCTCCTGGCGGGCTATCACAAGAACGACGGCTACTCGACCGAGGGCGCGATCAAGTACTTCCTGCTTGGGTCGTTCAGTTCGGCGATCTTCCTGTTCGGCCTTACCTTCGTCTGGGGCCTCACCGGTACGACCCGCATCGGGGAGGTCGCCGATCAGCTGACCGCGATGACGGCAACCGGTGGCCTGTCAGCCGGGCTCGCGCTCGGATTGGCCTTCCTGACCACCGGCGTCGCCTTCAAGATCGCCGCGGTCCCGTTCCACTACTGGACACCCGACGCGTATCAGGGATCGCCGACGCCGGTCACCGGCTACCTGAGTGTCGGTCCCAAGGTCGCGGCGTTCGCGCTGATCCTCCGGCTGTTCGTGGAGGCGCTCGGGCCGCTCAAAGCCGATTGGCTGGCCGTCGTGGTGGTGCTCGCCGTGCTGACCATGACCCTCGGCAACCTGGTCGCGCTGTCGCAGACCAACGTGAAGCGGATGCTCGGGTACAGCTCGATCGCCCACACCGGCTACATGCTCGTCGGGCTCGCAGCGTGGGCGGCCGGCCGGATCGAGGGCCTCGAGGGCCTGCTCTTCTACTTCGCGGCGTACTCGGTCATGAACCTCGGCGCGTTCGCGGTCATCGCGGCACTCCAGAAACGGGCCGGTGTCACCTCGAACCTGGACACGTTCGCGGGCCTGGGCCGACGCGAACCAGCCATGGGCATCCTTATGACCCTGTTCCTGTTATCACTCACCGGCATTCCGCCGACGGCCGGGTTCTTCGCCAAGGCGTATGTGATCCTCGCTGCGGTCCAGGCGAGCCAGGATGGCGCGGCCGTCCTCGGGCTGCTGGCCGTCATCGCCGTGCTCAACGCCGCCGCTGCGGCGTTCTACTACCTGCGTATCGTCGTCTATATGTTCATGCGCGAGCCGGTCTCGGACGAGCCGGCGCTCTCGCACGGGCGCCTGTTGTGGGTGGGCCTGGCGATCACCACGATCCTGACCGTGGCGCTCGGCCTCATTCCGGGGCCGCTCCTCGAAATCGTGAGGAATGCAGCGCGCGCGATCGGCTAGCTGTTCTTCCCATGGAGGTTATTGCGTAGCAACCTCCCATGAGCTGATCGATCTGGTTCATCAAACCAGACCTTTCCACGCTCGGCAGAGCGACGGAATCGACCGAAGTCGGGTACGGCCACGCGCATTCAGTGCGATTCTGATGAACCAGCCCGATCAGCGCGCGATGCCCCGCATGCAAAGGCCTCAATCACAGATGGCTCGGCTAGGACGCCAGGCGCCCGAGCGCTTTCGAGGCCCAACGACGGCCTGCGCGGCCCGTCAGGGCGTGACGGTGACGCCCGGAAGGATCAGGTTGAGGTTGGCGGCCATCACGTCGGGCCCGATGCCCCCGAGCGCTCCGCCGCGGATGATCCCGTCCGCATCGACCCAGAAGTGCACCGGCAGGGCGATCGCATCCCAGGCTTGCGCGGCCAGTCCGTCTGAATCGAGCCCGATCGGAAACTGGGCGCTGAGCGAGCGCACGAATGACGCGACGGTTCCTTCGTCCTCCCGAATGTCGATCGCGACGACCAGGAGTCCGGAGTCGGCGTAGCGCGCCGCGAAGCCGCTCATCAGCGGGAACTCATCGACACACGGCGGACAGGTCGTCTGCATGAAATTGACCCAGACCGGACGCCCGTGGAGGCTCGCCAGGTCGATCTGGCCACCGCCCAGCTGCGGAACGGACAGCCTGGGCGCCGGCTCACCGATATGGAAACCGGTCGTGCTGATGCTCGCCTCGACCGACGGCGACGATGTGGGCCTGTTGGTCGGGCTGGCGACGGCTGGCTGGCTCGCGCCGGGCGTGGCGTCGGCCGCGTCAGTCGGAGCGGGTGATGGCTCTGGCAGCAGGATCACCGCGGAGAACACGATCGCCACCGCGACCATGGCCCCGGTAACCAACCCGACCACCACCGTCGAACGAGGTCCCATCGGGCGAGCGTACCAGTACCAGCGGGTTCGGGCGGGAGGAAGGGAGCGCTGCTAGCCTTGCCGCGTGGACGAACTTACGATCAGGCTTCGCACGCGGCTCGTACCGTCGATTCTGTCGGCGCTTGGCGTCGCGCTGCTCATGGCAGGGGTGCTGACCTACACGGCCCCGGTTTCCGCCGGTCCCGAGCCATCGCAGGAGCCCACGATCATCACCGCCGCGCCCACGATCACGCCGACGTTCACCGCGAGACCTTCGGACGAGCCCACACCCTCCCCCGTTCCGACGCCACCGGCCGATCGAGTCGCGACGCGCGTCGTGATCAAGGCGCTCGGGATCGATCTGCCGGTCATCGATCAACCGACGAACGTCAGCTACCCGCTGTGCAACGTCGCGATGTACCTCCGGGAGCTCCACCAGCCCGGGTTCGGCGGCGCCACGTACCTGTACGCCCATGCCCGGGCAGGCATGTTCCTGCCGATCCTCAACGCCTCGAAGATCGCCAATGGCGCGAAGATGCTCGGGATGACCGTCGAGGTCTACACCAGTGACGATCAGCTGTTCATCTACACGATCACCGAGGTTCGCCGCCACCAGCTTGATCTCGACGCAGCGATTGCCGCCACGACCGACCAGATCTGGCTCCAGACCTCCGAGGGGCCGAAGGGTACGAGACCCAAGACGCAAGTCGTGGGGGAGCTCGTCAGCTCGGGGCCGGCCGACCACGCGGCCGCGCATCCCGTGGCCAAGCCCAAGGTCTGCGCCTGACGGAACCTCAGGGAGTAGAAATGGGTTGCGCGCGGCGCATCGCGATGGCCGGGACGAGGGCGATCGCAGTGACTGCGGCTGCCACGAGGAAGATCCCGACCAGGATGCGGCCGGCCTCATCGGCGGCCCACCGTTCGAGGGCCTGAACGACCAGCCCATCCCGCAGTGACCGATCCCGAAGCGCCTCGGGGATGAACAGCTTGTAGCTGTCCGGAGTCGCGTAGATCTCGGCCGAGAGCCGGTCGATGGTTGTCGAGCCGAATGCCGTCAGGGCAGCGAGGCCCACCGCCATGCCGATCATCCGGGCGACCGTGACCGTGGCCGAGGCCACCCCGAACGCCGCCCGGCCGACGGCCTCGACCGCCGCCGTTGACCTCGGTGTCACCGTAACGCCGAACCCGAAGCCGAAGACGGCGAGGGTCGCGGCGACCTCCGTGATTCCCGTCCCGGACGTCCATTTCGACATGAAGTACAGGGCACCGGCGCTCAGGAGCAGCCCCACGACCGTCACAGCCCGCAGGCCGGCCAGCCGCAGAACGAACCCCGAGACGAGGGCGCCCAGGGCCGTTGCGCCAGCCAGGGCGCCGAGGGTCACGCGCTGGACATCCGGGCCGCCATACAGGACCCGATCGACGAACACGGCCGCTCCAACGATCGCGGTGGCGAACCCGTAGCCGGTCAACAGGGAGACGAGGGCGGCCGATGCGAATGCCCGGTGCCGGAACAGGCGAACGTCGAGGAAGGCGCGCGGATGGCGGGCCCCGAGAGCCGCAGCGACACCGAGACTCGCAACCCCGAGTACGCAGGCACTCACCAGGACAAGGGCTGGGTCGAGGCTCGTATCGAACAGCTGCGCACTCCCGGCGAGTGTCGTCGCGACAAGGATGAGCCCGATTCCCAGCGAGAACGCCACGGCGCCGGCGACGTCGATCGAGCCGTGGACGCGCTCCGAATCCCAGTCGACGGAGGCGGCCCACGCCATCGCGAGCGCCACGATGCCGATCGGGACGTTGACGTAGAAGACGTAGCGCCACGAAGCGGCAAGGGCATCGTGCAGCCAGCCCTCAGCGAATCCATAACTCTCGAGCGCCGCCGCGGGATGAAAATTCGTGATGATCCAGGCCCCGACGAACGGCCCCGCGGCCATTCCGAGGAAGGTCAGCGCGCCAATGAAGCCCAGGGCACGCGGGCGGCCGTGGTCCTCGAAGAGATGCGAGGCGGCCGCCGTCCCGACGGGCACGAGGACGCCGCCACCAATTGCCTGCACGACGCGCGCAGCGATCAGGATCTCGAGCGATTGGGCCTGCCCCGCGAGGAGCGATCCGATGATGAACGCCGCGAGGCCGCCCATGAACAGGCGTCGCGCGCCCCACTGATCCGCAAGGCGGCCGGCGAGGGGCATCGTGATCACGTAGGCCAGCAGATACGCATTGATGACCCACGACGCGAGGCGGAGCTGGGTCCAGCTGGCGAGGTCGGTCACGATCGACGGCAGGGCAACCGCGGTCACCATGAGCTCGAGGCCCGACAGGAAAACGCCCGCTCCGAGCACGGCGAGCAGTACCAGCCGGGCTCGTCGATCCATGCTCGCGAGTGTAGGCCGGACCGATCGGAATGGATCGGATCCGGCGATGCGGACTACGGCGCGCCGGACGCGCCGGTCGTGCCCTGCGTCGTGGGCGGCGCCACGGGCGGTGGCGGTGGAGCGACGGTCACCGTCCCGCCGGACCCGCCCGCTGGCTTGGTGGTCGTTCCGGATCCGCTGCCCGATGTGTGCGAGATGCCGGATCCGCTCTTCGTGGGCTTGGCGTCGAGCAGCGCGAGGGTTCGGCTGTCAATCACAAAGCTCTCCATGTCGCCGAGCGCCGCCGCGAGCTGGTCGAGGCGACCGTGGAGTTCCTCGAGCCCGCCGGCGATGGCGCTGTACCCATCGGCGGCCACGACGTACCGGGCCCGAGCCGCCTCGAGATTCTGCGTGAGCTGGTCGTGATTGGTGCCCAGGAGATCGATCGCCTCGCCGACCGGAGCGCGATCGGCGATCAACTGGCGGTCCGTCGCGGCCTGAAGAGCGGTCACGGTCGCGAGACTGAACGCGTAGACGCCGGTGCCGAGCCCCATGGCGACGATCACGTGGATCGGCCGACGCCCGGCCGAGGCTGGTCGGGGTAAGGGTGTAGGCAGCCGGGATCCTGGAGCGGCGCGCATGTCAGCCATCACGGCACCGTGATCTTGATGGTGACGGTCTGGGACGCGACGCGCACTTCACCGCCGGCGTTCGTCAGGCAGGAGACGCGGTAGTAGTAGACGCCGGATCCGACCGGATCGACATACGTCGTGGTGGACGACGGGGTGACCGACGCAGCGAGCACGTTGGGGCTCTCCGGCGGGTAGTGCATCTCGGAGATCGGCGAACGAACGATCGCGTAGCTCAGGAAGCTCGATGCCGTGCACAAGGGCCAGGTGAGGCGAACCCCGCCGGACACGAGTGCCACGGTAAACGTGGGGCTGGCCGCGGTCGGCGCCGGCGTGGGGGTCGTTCCGCCGTCAGGCGCTGGCGTAGCGCCACCTCCCGCACCCGTCGTGCCGCCGGAACTCCCACCGCCGGAGCCGCCGGAACCGCCGGAACCGGCCGTCGTGCCGCCGGACGTGGCGCCGAGCCGCTTCTGCGCCGCGCCGAGAAGGGCCGTGACGGTTGCGAGCTTCCCCTGCGCCGCGACGAGTCGCGCCCGAAGCTGATCGGCAGTGAGCCCGTCCAGATTGACCTGATCGGATGTCGTATTGAGGGCGGCGGACAGGCTCTCGGAAACGGTCAGGAGAGCGTTCAGCTGCTCCTGCAGCGAGGCAGAGCGCGCCTGTTCTGCTTCCAGGTCTGCCTTGAGGGTCCAGATCGAGACAGGCGGTGCGGTCGGTGGCGCGGCGGCCGCAGCCAGCGAGCCGGCAATCTGGACCGAGCCGAGGCCGATCACCAGGCTGACGATCACGCCCATGATCACGGTGAGACGCCGTAGTCGCATATTCATGACCCCATCACTACATTGATCCCGGGTTCCTGCCGACTGGCCTCGGGAAGGCTCGATGAGAAGGTCGGGCGCCGCTTCCGGGACACCCAGTAGCGATAGGCAGCCGCGGCGACCATGAGGAGGCCGGTCACGACGTACAAAGCGCTGATGGATCCCGTGTCGGTTCCGGCCAGGATGCCGTGGGCCCACGTGAGCGCCCAGACGATGAGGCTGCCTCGATGCAGCTTGAGCCAGACGCCGGGCGGCAGGAGCTTGGTATAGCGTGCCGTGATGGCGGAAATGAGCAACGCGTAGAACGCGATGTTGCCGAGCGCGACCGGCACGGTTCGGTAGGTGGATAACCCAGGCACGAATGCGCCGGTGATCCCGACCCCTGCATACGGGTCAAGAACAAGGGCGACGATGTGGACGAGGATGAAGGCCACGACGAACGCGAACAAGTTTTCGTGCCACGGGAAGAGCCGCTTGGACAACTTCCAGGTTGATTGATTGACCGGGTGACTGAGGACCATGCCGAGGGCGACGACCACCGTGAGGACCAGGTAGGCCGTGATCCCGGTTGCCCGCGCTGCCAGCCAGACGCGAAGCTGAGCTTGGTACTCGCTGGTCGCAGGGGCGATCTGCCCGGTCGCGGCGATCGCGATCAGGCCGGCGATCGCGCCGATGATCACGACCGTGCGACCCGTCAGTCGCACTGATGCTTCCTGGCCGGAGGCCCGCCAAAGTCGAGCCGAGTGTTGTCCTGCATGAGTGCCACTCCCCCGAGACATGAGCAGTCAGGCTGCCGTCTGTCTGTCTGAGTCCAAGGATCGGGCCGGAGTTTCAACATGTGACCCCGGACGATGGTTCGATCCGCCTGCCAATGGTCCGGATCGCGATGAAGCCCGAACGGCATTTGGGCTTGACACCCGACCGCGGATCAATGCATATTGATATAAACCATTGTTGATGCGTCAGCACTTCGACGCTGGAGAACCCACTGAGCCCGTCACCCGCTCGCATTCGGTCCACCTTTGCCGCCGTCGTCGACCAGCCCGACGACCTGCGCGCCGTGCGCCTGATCCACAAGACCCTGTCGGACGTGAACCGACTCCGCATCGTGCGCCGCCTGGCGCAGGGTGAGGCGTCCGTCACCGAGCTGATCGATTACGTGGGCCTGAGCCAGCCACTCGTCTCGTGGCACCTCGGCAAGCTCAGGATCGCCGGCCTCGTCGAGACCAGGCGCGCCGGGCGCGAAACCGTCACGCGGTTGATTCCCGAGGCCTGGGATCGCTTCGCCTCCTACGAACGGCGGGTCCTCGGCCTCAGCGGGACCGACGCACCGCGCACGGCCGCGTCGTGAACGGCTCGATCGTCTCGGCCGGCATGCGTGCGCGTGTGCGTGGCCTCGCCGAACCCGTCGCACGCGGCTTCGGCCGCCTCGGGCTCACGCCGAATCATCTGACGTTCATCGGCTTCGGGATCGCCTGCATCGCTGCCGTTGCGGCGGCCCAGCAGGCCTGGCTCGCCGCCGGGCTCCTCGTCCTGTTCGGCGGTGTCTTCGACCTGTTCGACGGAGCCCTGGCCCGGGCTACGAACAAGGTCTCCAAGCTCGGCGCCTTCTACGACTCGGTCTTCGACCGCTGGGGCGAGGGCGTCGTCTATGTCGGGATCGCCTGGGGATGCGCAGAGGCAGGGTTGGCGGCCGGCGCGATGCTTGCGGCAGCGGCCCTCTCCGCGTCCGTCATGGTCAGTTATGCGCGAGCCAAGTCGGAGGGCCTCGGTTTCACGGCCGGGTCGGGCATGGCGTCAGTCGGACTGGCGCCACGTGAAGTGCGCATCGTGCTCCTGACCCTCGGTCTCATGTTGACGGGAATTTCCACGAACACGTTCGTCCTGGCCCTCGCCCCTGGTGAGGTTTGCATCGACTACTGCCCGACAAGTGGGACGACCTTGATGGGCGCCCTCGCCCTGATCGCGATCCTCGCCACGATCACCACGATCCAGCGCATCCTTCACGTTCGCGCCCAGGCTCGGGAGGGCTGA
>JBDTOJ010000083.1:0-40555 GCA_039933295.1 Chloroflexota bacterium | reverse complement strand
TCAGTTGGTAGAGCATCACCTTGCCAAGGTGAGGGTCGCGGGTTCGAATCCCGTCTTCCGCTCCATTTCTTTGCCCGGAATCGGGTTCCACGCCCTAGACTCGATCTCTGGATGCCCCTTCGTCTAGTGGTAGGACAGCGGACTTTGAATCCGTTTGGCGAGGTTCGAATCCTCGAGGGGCAGCCAACCTCTCGGCTGATCGACGTCCTGGGCCGTGGCAGGGTCCAGAAGATCGTCCGACGGCCATCCGGCGACTCCTATGGCACAATCCGCGGGCTGCAACCCGAGGCGACGTGGTGAAGTGGCTTAACACGGAGGTCTGCAAAACCTCTATTCAGCGGTTCGAATCCGCTCGTCGCCTCCACTCCCTTCGAGTTCGTGACCCGATCATCAGACCGGACTGACGGGAGGCACCGATGCCAGCATCCCTTTGCCCATGGTTCGCGACGCTCGTCCTGACGCTTGCTGCCTGTGGAACCGTGACGCCCAGCGCACCGCCGGATGAGATCTGCGCTTCGCAGGCTCGGGACCAGGGTGGTTCCCTCGCTGCGGCCTTCGCCACGAACGTCGGGGCGGTGATCCGGCTTGCCGTTGCCCATGAGACCGCCGAGGTGGCAGCGCAGCGCCCGCACCAGCCTCTTCCGCGTAATTTCACCGGGCTCAGCCCCGATGGCGCGGCAACGCTCTGCTACATCGACGGTGTCTCGATCGGGTTCCCGTTTCCATCGGGCGAACCCGCACCGCGACCCTGGGACCGCGTTGCTGTGGTCGTCGTCGACGGGACGGCCGACGTCGTCATGGCGGGATACCGGGAGCAGTTGCCGATTCAGGCGCCCTGAGGGGCCTCCGGCTGGACAGCGACGACCCGGGCGACCATTCTCCACGCGTGCGTGCCCTGTCAGTACTGACCTCCACCCTCGGCCGTACGGCAACCTTGGTTGCGATGTTCGCCGTCGCGGCAACGACGGCGTCGTTCGTGATCGCGTTGGCCGGCGTCAGTCAGACGATCGTCTTCGTTGCCAGCGCCCTCGCCCTCGCTGCCTGGGCCGTGCTCATCGGGGAAGGGACAGACGAGCTCGGTCACCGTTTCGGGCCAGGAGCGACCGGGATCCTTCAGTCCGCCCTGGGCAACATGCCCGAGCTGTTCATCTCGATCTTTGCCCTCCAGGCCGGCCTCGTCGTCGTGGTCCAGACGGCCCTGATCGGCTCGATCCTCGCCAACACCCTGCTCGTCCTCGGGCTGGCCTTCCTCGCAGGCGGTCTTCGGCACGGTACACAGACCTTCCACGGGCCGGCAGTCCGGACCATGGCCACGCTGCTCCTCCTGGCGGTCGCGGCCCTCGCCATCCCGACGCTTGCCACCGCACCGGGCGCTCCTGATGCGGGCCACGCAGTCGACCTGAGCGTGATCGTTTCCATCATCCTTCTGGTCGTCTTCGTCGCATCGATTCCGTTCTCACTCGGAGGCGGACAGGGTGCGAGTGTCGGTGACGGCGGGACGCCCTCTGGCCCTGCCTGGCCATTGCCACTGGCGATCGGCGTCCTCGTCCTGGGCGGTATCGGCGCCGCCATGACGTCCGATCTGTTCGTTGAAGCGCTCAGGCCGACGATGGCGAACCTCGGCTGGTCCGAGGCGTTCGTGGGTCTCGTCGTCGTGGCGATCGCGGGCAATGCAGTCGAGAACATCGTGGGGATCAAGGCCGCCGCGGCCAACAAGATGGACCTGGCGACCAGCCTCATCCTGAATAGCAGCCTGCAGATCGCGATTGCCCTGACGCCGGCGCTCGTTCTGATCTCGCTGTTCATCGGCGGTGGAGCCCTGACCCTGGTCCTGAGCCCGCTGCTGCTCGGGGCCGTTTTCCTCGCAGCGCTCATTGCCACGCTGATCGTTTTCGATGGCGAGAGCACCTGGCTGGAGGGCTTGGCCCTGCTCGGCCTCTACGTGATCATCGCGGCGAGTGTCTGGTTCGGGCCGCCGATCCGAGTCTGATTCCAGTCCGGACCGAGGCGGGCCGAGTCGGTCCGAAGGTTGATCATCTACCCGCGGTAGCCTGAACGCATGCTCCGCCCCAGCTCCTCGCCCGGCTCGAGCCGATCGACCTGCGAATCACGGCAACACTGGCGCGCTGGGGTGTGCCGGTGCTCCGGTTCGGGCTCGGGATCGTGTTCCTGTGGTTCGGGGCGCTGAAGTTCTTCCCGGGCGCCAGCCCAGCCGAGGCGCTCGCTGCGCGGACGATCGAGGTCATGAGCTTCGGGTTGATCGGGCCGTCCGTGTCCCTGCCCGTCCGCGCGGCGTGGGAGAGCCTGATCGGCTTGGGACTCCTGACCGGACGCTATCTGCGGGCGACCCTGCTCTTGCTCGCGGTCCAGATGCTCGGAACGCTAACCCCGCTCCTGTTCTTCCCGGCGGAAACCTTCTCGATCTTCCCGTTCGCGCCGACGCTCGAGGGCCAGTACATCATCAAGAACGTCGTCCTGATCGGCGCCGCGATGGTCGTCGGGGCCACGGTGCGCGGCGGTCGTCTGGAACCGGATCCCCGCGACGCGACCGCCTGACGTTCGGTACGCTGCGTGAGCCGGAGTGGCGGAAGGGCAGACGCAGCCGACTTAAAATCGGCAGCCCGCAAGGGCGTGGGAGTTCGAATCTCCTCTCCGGCACAGCAAATGGTAACAACGTGGTCGACCGATGACGCTCGACGCCCGCGAAACTGCAGGGGGCGCCCGGCTCCGCGCCGTCACCCTCGAGCCCCGGCAACGGGCCATTCGAGCGGCGGGCGACCGAGGTCGTTCTGTACCATCCTCGCCAAAGGACGGACAAATGCGTCGAGTCTTGATCGCTCTTGCCATGGCGGCGTCCATGGTCGGCTGCGGGTCAGCGAAGAGCGATCAAGTCCCGCTGCTCACCGTCGAGACTGACGATGTCTGCTGCTGGTTGCTGTACGAAGTCGTGGACGTGATCGCGAACCCAGCGCTCGGGCCGGTCATCAAGGGCAGTGGGGCTCCATTGCGGTGGCCGCGGGGATATACCGCCTGGCGAGTCGGGGCCGAGGTCAAGGTCCTAGATCCAGCCGGGAACGTAGTGCTGACGACGGGCGGCAGATATTGGCTTAGTCCGGTCTACGACGGTGTGAGCGGTCTCGGAGACGAATCGAATTGGATCATCGGCGAAGTCAAGCCGTGTCCAGATTGCAACTTGGGATCCGGCCCGCGGTAGGACATCGCCGAAGGCGAGAGGAACCTGGTGACGAGCGAGACGAGCGACGGGCGACCGGGGTCGTCCGTTTTGGTAGCAACCCGGTGTAACGCGGGCGTAAAGACCGCTGGTTGCAAACATGCTAAGCCCGGCGGGTCGAACGCAATTCGTACTCGCACGGACGCCCGGCGGACGCTCTGGACGTGGCTCAACATCGGCAGCCCGCAAGGGCGTGGGAGTTCGAATCTCCTCTCCGGCACCACGCCGGGTCCGGTTGCCCCGGCGGCTCGCCCTGTGCAACCATGCGACATGGCCGTCCGCACCGTCATCGAGCATGGGCCCAAGGACAAGCGATCGGTGGCGTTTGCCAGCGACTGGCCGGGATGGAGCCGGGGCGCGAAGAGCGGCGAGCTCGCTCTTGAGATGCTCGAGTCCTACCGGCAGCGCTATCGGCCGATCGCGCAGCTCGCGGGGATGGAACGCGAGTTCGATGCCGCGGGCCCGCTCGAGGTCGTGGAAGACAAGGTCGGGACCGGCTCGACCGACTTCTGGGGCATCTCCTTCTCGCCATCCGCGACTGAACATGGGCCGTTGAGCGAGTCGGACCTGGAACGGTCGCTCACCCTGCTGCGGGCATGCTGGTCCTTTTTCGATGGGGTCGCGGCGCGCGTCTCGGAGGAGATGCGCAAGGGTCCGCGCGGGGGAGGGCGTGACCGCAACCGGATCATCCGCCACACCATCCGCACCGAGAGCGAGGACTTCGCCAAGCAGGTCGGTCTGCGGATAGAGGAAGAGGCGGCTCTCAGTCCCGAGGGACTGCGCCAGCACCGGGAGCATTACCTGGCTGCGATGCGCGCGTACAACGCAGGAGAGGTCACGCGGCCGATGCGGTCGTGGACGCTGCCGTTCCTGATCCGTCACTCAGGCTTCCATACGCTCGACCACGCCTGGGAGATGGAAGACAAGGACCTCTCAGCCGAGCAGGGGGCCTGAGCAGCGGGTTTGGGAGCCTGGCCGGATCTTGCGCGTCCCGCCCGTTCAGCCTCGCCCGAACAACCCCGCGAGACCCTTGGACTTGCGCTCGAGCGTGGTGTTGGCGGTTGACATGCCGGCGAGGCGTGCAGCAAACCGACCCAGTTGCTGGGCGGCTGGGCTCTTCGGTGCGCCGAGGACGACCGGGACCCCTTCGTTGACACTCTTCAGGAAGGCGAACGCGTCGTAGGGGATCGTCAACGCGACCTTCGTGCCGAGCGCCTCTTCGATATCCGGCAGCCGGAGCAGCTCACGAGCGAAGATCTCGTTGAGAACGTACGAGACCTCGGCCGTTCCCTGCGCGTCGTTGGCCAGGAGCTCACCAAGCGCATGCACGGCCTTGATGGCCGGGAATTCGGGCGTCAGCACGACGATCAGGTCCGTCGCCTGGGTCAGCGCCGTTTCGGTGCCGGTATCGATCGACGAGCCGGCGTCGACCACAACGAACTGAAACGCTGCCGACGCCGTCGTGAGCAACGTCTTGACGGTGGACTCCGCCAGTTCCGTGGAGGTGAGCTGGGTCGAACCGCCGAGCACCTTGAGCCCCGAACTGTGGCGCTCGAGCGCCGCCGTGAACAGGCCTGGTTCGTGCAGAATCGCCTCATCCTCGGCGACCTGATGGATCGTCTGTCGAGGCGTGACGTTGAGATGCGTCGCGACCTGACCGAATTGGGTATCGAGGTCGATGATCACGGTAGAGTCGGCCACCTGTGAGGCAAGCCACGTCGCCACGTTGACCGCGATCGTGGTCGTGCCCGCTCCGCCCTTGGGCGAGAAGACAGCGATCACCCGCCGCTGACTCCCGTCCCGGATCGAGGTTTCCTCGTGGTCGGACGGGTTCAGCTCGCGAGATCGCCGAAGTCGGACCGCCAGCGCCTCAACCCGCGCGTCGAGCTCGCGAGGGTCGAAGGGCCGGCCGATGACGTCGTCCGCATTCGCCTCGAGCAGTTCGATCCGATCCTCGATGTCCTGCGAGTCCGTGATCGACAGGATCGGCAGGCTCCCGATGTCGGCCGACGCGCGGGCGAGGCCACACACGGCGATCGAGTCGGCCACGGCTCCGACGAGATCGAGGACGATCACCTCGGCATTTGCTGTGCCCGTGCCCGAGGCAAGAGCCTCTTCAACCGTCGCGGCGGCAACGACGTCGTGACCCGAAGCGCGGAGCGCGTCCGCAACCCCGGTGCTCGGGGCGTTGGAAATCAGGAGGATTCGGCTCGTGGCCAAGGGTGACCTCGGTGGGTAGGCAGGGCTGGGCCGGGGAGACCCACGGCTAGAGAGAATACATCGGCGGAACGCATGGTAGACTCCCGGCCCACCTTTCCGCTCCGCATCCGCCTGGATAGCAGGGCATTCCCATTGGAAGGAGAAAACGGCACATGCGCCGATATGAACTCATGCTCGTGCTCCGTCCCGACGCGTCGGACGAGCGCATCGCAGCGATCGTGGATCGCACGACCCGCCAGATCACGACGGATGGCGGCCAGATCATCAAGGTCGCGCCCTGGGGGCGACGACGTCTGGCCTACCCGATCGATCGCCACCGCGAAGGTTCGTACCACATCATCCTGTTCGAGGGCGCCGCGGGCACCATCGCCGAGATCGAGCGAACGCTCATGATCACCGAAGAGGTCATGCGCCACCTCCTCGTTCGACAGGAGCGTCCGGTCCGCGCCCTCCGCGAGGATGGATCCGAGGACTCGGATGACAATGATCTCCCGTCCGCCGAGGATGAGGATGACGACGACGGGACAGAACGGATCGACGAATCCGAGAGCGAGGCGGCCCCGGCCGCCATCGACTGAGAGGCATTCCGATGGCGCTTTGCAAGATCCAGATCATCGGCAATCTCGGGCGTGACCCGGAGCTTCGCTACACACCCAACGGCCGACCGGTCGCGACGTTCAGCGTCGCCGTCAACCAGGCAACCAAGAACCAGCAGAGCGGCGAGTGGGTCGAGGCGACCGACTGGTTCCGCGTCAGCGTATGGGGCGATCGCGCCGAGCGCGCGGCCGAGAACCTTCGCAAGGGGAGTCGCGTCTTCGTTGACGGCCGCTTCCGCACCCGCGAGTACGAGACCAATGACGGGCGCAAGGGCATGTCCCTCGACGTGAGCGCCGACAACGTCATGGGTCTCGACAAGCGCGACCAGGAAGGCGGCTTCTCGGGCGCTCCGGGTGCCCAGGGCGCTCCGGGCGGAGGCTCCGGTTCCGCCGGCGGCCCGCCCTCGGGTGGCGGCTACGACGACACCGAGATCGACGAACTTCCGTTCTGACCTTCATCTGACCATACGCGCCTGCCCGCAGGCGCCCCGAGGAGACCAGCACATGCCAGCACCACGCTCACGCAAGAAGGACGATTACCGGGACCGCCGCCGCCGCAAGGTGTGCACGTTCTGCGCCGACAAGACCGGCGTGATCGACTACAAGGAGGTCAACCGCCTCCGCCGGTTCCTGTCCGAGCGAGCCAAGATCGAGCCACGACGCAAGACCGGGACCTGCGCCGGCCATCAGCGCGAGCTTTCCGTCGCCCTCAAGCGCGCACGGATCGTCGCGCTCCTGCCGTACGCGCCGCAGCACCTGCGCCCGTAGGCGGGTCGTGGGCTTCCGTCCCATGACCTCCCTAGCCGTCTGATCGCATGGACGTCGCCCTGCTGATGCTCGTTGGCGGCATCGGGGTGGGGATCTTCGGATCCCTGCTCGGGCTTGGCGGCGGCCTGCTCATCGTCCCGCTCCTGACCTTCGGGTTCCACCTGCCGTTGCGTGAGGCGATCGGGGTATCGCTCGTCTGCGTCATCGTGACGAGCGGTGCATCCGCGAGCGTCTTCCTCGAGCGGCGCGTGGCCAACCTGCGGCTCGGCATGACGCTCGAGCTGTTCACGGCGATGGGCGCCCTGGTCGGTGGGTTGGTTGCCTTCCTGCTCGATGAACGCGTTCTGGCCGGATTATTCGCGGTCCTGATGGCCTACGTCGCCGTGACGATGCTTCGACAGCGAACCGCTCCGACACCCGACATCGACGAGGAGACCTCTGTTCCCGATCAGGATCCCTCATCCTTCATGGCGCGCCTGTCAGGGCCCGGATACAGCGTGCGGAATTTTGGACCCGGCCTGGTCGGGAGCGTCTTTGCGGGCGTCGCCTCAGCGCTTCTCGGCATCGGCGGGGGACTGATCAAGGTACCGGTCCTCCACGTCGTGATGGGTGTCCCGCTCCGGGTTGCCACCGCGACCAGCAATCTCGTCATCGGGATCACCGCATCGACCAGCGCCTGGATCTACCTGCTTCGTGGAGGCATCGATCCATATGCCGCCGGCCCGACGGCGATCGGAGTATTCGTCGGTGCCTCGATCGGTTCGAGGATCGCCCACCGCGTCGAGCTCCGAGCCCTTCGAGTCCTGTTCACGGTCGTGCTGCTGTATACGGCATACGAGATGCTCCGACGAGCGGCGGGCATGCAGTGAGCGACGAGACCATCGAGGTACCAGGCGTGGCATCGGGCGACGCCGGGATGGACAGCCGGATCGCTCGCCTCCTGCGACTGGGGACGTACCTTGCAATCGCCCTGATCGCGGTGGGGGTCGTCCTGATGCTGGCGACCGGTCGGTCGCCGCTCGATGTCGCCCCAGCCTTCGATCCGGCGCGCCTCGTGGCGGACCTCGCCGCGCTGCAACCGGCCGGCTTCCTGTGGCTGGGCCTGGTGGTGGTGCTCCTGACCCCCGCCGCGCGGGTCGCCGTTGCGGCGTTGGGTTACGCTCGGGTCGGCGATCGATCGATGGCCTTGATCGCCGTCCTCGTGCTCCTCGTCATCCTGACGGGCGTTCTCCTCGGCACCCCCGGCCTACTCGGCAGCATCGGAGGCTGACGCTTGGATCTCATTGTTCTCGCCATTTCGTTCGTCCTGATCCTCGCCGGGGCCGAGCTCTTCACCAACGGCATCGAGTGGTTCGGCCGCAAGCTCGGTCTGGCCGAGGGCGCCGTCGGATCGGTGCTCGCCGCGGTCGGGACGGCGCTGCCCGAGACGATGATCCCGATCATCGCGATCCTGTTCGGAAGCGGCGCATCGACCAACGGAATTGGCGTCGGGGCGATCCTCGGAGCTCCATTCATGCTCGCGACGCTAGCCATGTTCGTGACTGGCGCAGCCGTCGTGTGGCAGGGGCGCCATCGCCCCACCGGCGACGTCATGCCCGTTGACGTCGGGGTCTTGGGCCTCGACATGCGGACCTTTGCCGTGTCCTACGGTCTGGCCATCACGGCTGCGTTCCTGCCGACGGAGACCGTCTGGCCCAAGTACGTCGTCGCGGCCGTTCTCGTGGGAATCTACGTCATGTATGTGAAGCGACACTTCGAGGCTGACCCTGAGGTGGGCCTCGAGGATCTCGCGCCGCTCCGCTTCCGCCACCTCGATCCGCTGCATCGCCGAAACCCCGGTCCGCCGCGCCTGCGCGTCGTCAACGTTCAGGTCGTCGCGGCACTCTCGTTCATCGTGATCGGAGCCATCGCCTTCGTCGGCGCCGTGGAACATGTCTCCCAAGCGCTCGGGGTATCGGAGATCCTGCTCGCCCTGATCGTCGCCCCGATCGCGACCGAACTGCCCGAGAAGTTCAACTCGATCATCTGGGTCCGGCAGGGCAAGGACACGCTGGCCATGGGCAACATCACCGGAGCGATGGTCTTTCAGGCCAGCCTGCCGACCGTCATCGCACTCGTGTTCATTCCGCACGAATGGGTCATCGGACCCGGCTCGTACATCGCCTTCGCCTCGGCGGCCATCGCCTTCGCCTCGGCCGCGATCATCTTCATCCCGATGGCCCGGCGTGGTCGACTGACCGGTCGCGGGTTGATGGTCGGTGGCTTGTTCTATCTGGTCTACCTGGCGGTCGTCATCGGAGCAATCCTCCAGCCCGGGTGATCCGGGTGGTCGTGGTCTGAGCTCGAAGACGGTCGCGCTATACTCGCGGCCACATTGAATCGGTCCGCGGCCGTCGCCGCGTGCAGCCAGGAGCTCCATGCCATGGTCACCGAGAACGCCCCAGCCGTCGTGAAAGCTTCGCCCGAATTGGACGACCTGATCTGCTACTTCGAAGGGAAGTTCGTCCCGCAGCGTGATGCCAAGGTCGGAATCATGACCCACGCATTCATGTATGGCACGGCGGTCTTCGAAGGAATCCGGGCGTACTGGAACGCGGATCAGGGCCAGCTCTACGGGCTGTTCCTGCCGGAGCACATGGAGCGGATCCGTCGCAACGCCGGGATGCTCATGATGCAGAACCTCCCGACGACCGATGAGCTCGTCCGGCTCGTTGTCGAGACCGCCTCCCGGAACGGGCTCAGCGAGGACCTCTACATCCGGCCCTCATTCTACAAGTCGACCCGCACCGTCGGCGTTCGCCTCCACCACCTTGAGCACGATCTGGTGATCTTCGCCGTGCCATTCGGCAACTACATCGATATCGACAAGGGCGTGCGCCTGATGACCTCGTCCTGGCGTCGCAATTCGGACGATGCCCTGCCGGCTCGAGGCAAGATCGTCGGCGGCTACGTGAACATGGCATTCCAGAAGACCGAGGCGGAGCTCAATGGCTTCGACGAGGCCCTGGTGCTGACGGCCGACGGCCACGCGTCCGAGGCGTCGGCCGCAAACATGTTCGTCATCAGGGGCGGCCTCCTCCTCACTCCGCCCGTGAGCGACGACATCCTCGAGGGAGTCACCCGGAAGGCGATCCTGGAGCTCGCGGCCATGCTCGGGCTACCTGTCGAGATCCGATCCATCGATCGATCCGAGATCTATGTCGCCGACGAGATGTTCCTTTGCGGAACCGGGGTGCAGATCTCGCCGGTCATCGAACTCGACCATCGAAAGGTCGGCACGGGATCCGTTGGACCCATCACCCGGCGCATCCGGGACGAGTACTTCAACGCGGTTCGAGGACGGACGCCTGCACTCTCGCACTGGGTGACGCCGATCGCCATCGGTGGCTGACGCACTCGCCCCGATACCTGGGGTCGGCCCCGACAGGGCACCAACCGGGCTCGTGGATGCCGTCGGCCCGACAGATTCATCACGCGCGGACCCGCCGCCGGCCGAGGCCCTGCCTGATCGCGCGCGGCGGATCCAGCGGCTCCTCGAGATCGTGCCGGGGGTCATCACCTGGGGCCTGATCGTCACCTCGGTCGGGCTCTCATTCCGCTGGCCGGAGTTCGTGGCCTGGTTCGTGCTCTCCTTCGACGTCTACTGGCTGTATCGGGCGGTGATGCTCACCGGCGGCGTCCTCGCGGCGTACACGATGCTCCGCAAAGCGGTCGACCAGGACTGGCGGACCCGGACCTACGCCCTGCGCGATATGCCCGGGCGGCTCGGGCTGATCGAGGAACGCCTGCCCCGGATGGCTGCACGGGTCGCCGAGCTGACGCGGGCCGGGCAACGATCGGCGGCACTCGGTGGGCGCCGTGAGATCGCGCGCCTTCGGGCGGAACGCAAGGACCTCCTGCGCCTGATGGCGCGGCGCGGCGATGCCATCCCGGATCCCGACCGGCTCTGGCATGTCGCCCTGGTGCCCACCCACACCGAGCCATACGAAAAGCTTCATGCCACGGTCATGGCGCTGGCCGATGCCGACTGGCCGACCGATCGACTGATGGTCGCGATCATCACCCGCGAGACCGACACCCAGGGCCGTGAAAACGTCGCCCGCCTGCGCGAGGTCTTCGGTCATCGATTCCTGCACTTCTTCCACATCCTCGATCCACTCGAGCCCGGCATCGTGGTCGGCAAGAGCAGCGCCATGGCCTACGGCGGCCGATGGCTCTACCGCAAGCTCGAGAGCCTCGGCTTCGATCCCGGTGAGGTGCTGGTGACCGATCTCGATTCCGATTACCGCGTCCACCCGGGCTACTTCGGCTATTTGAGCTGGACCTTCCTCACGGACACGGACCGCTATCGGCGCCTGTACCAGCCGATCCCCATGTTCCATAACAACATGTGGGAAACGGCGCTGCCGATTCGCCTCGTCGCGATCGGGGCCACGCACGTGCACATGGGACGCTCCCTGACGCCGGAGAAACTGGTCAGCTTCTCGTCCTACTCCGTCAGCCTCCGGACGATCCACGACGTCGACTACTGGGCGACGGACGCCATCCCCGAGGACAGCCGGTTCTACTGGAAGTCCTTCTTCCGGTTCAGCGGCGAGTTCCGGGCGATCCCGCTCTTCATGCCCATCTACGGCGATGCGGTCCGGGCCCGCTCATATCCGCGCTCGCTCATCGAGCAGTACACGCAGATCCGCCGATGGGCGTGGGGCGTCACGGACATTCCCTACTACATCCGAAACGCCTTCGCGCACTCCGAGATCCCCCGGATGACGCGGATTCGGCGGCTTCTCGAGCTCTGGCTCGACCATCTCAATTGGGCGATCGCGCCATTCGTGATCATCTTCGGATCGAACCTGCCCCTGATCCTGAACCCTGCCTTTGCCCGGACCACCCTCGGCCAGAACCTGCCGCTCTACGCTTCGTGGCTGCTGACGGGAGCCTTCGCCTGCCTGGTCGTCCTCATGTACGTCGAAGAGCGCATCGCGCCGCCGCGGCCGGCATCGTGGGGCGTGATCCGGAATCTCATCAGCCGCGTCCAGTGGCTGCTGCTCCCGGTCGTCGGCCTGATCTTCTCGAACCTGCCCGCGCTCGACGCGCAGACGCGCCTGATGGCCGGGAAGTACCTCGAGTACAAGGTGACCGAGAAGGTCTGAGGCCCGATCCAGTTCCGAGGATCAGGGGATCGGCGGGGGCGTCAGCGCCGGCGTACTGGTCCCGGTGATCACGACGATATCGGCGGTCGCGGTGGCGTTCGTCACGAGCTCGGCCTTGGCGCCGAACAGACCCTCGAGTGCGGCGACGGTCAGCGGCATCGTCAATTCAGCACCGTTATAGACACGGATGGTCGTGCCCGCGAGCCCGGTCACGTCCGGCTTCTGTCCCGGTGCGGAGGCGGCGATGCCCAGGAACTCGAGGTAGTCGGCAATGCGGCTGGCCTCGCCGGACTTGCCCGATCCGTTAAGGATGTACACGGCGGCACCCTCCGCGGCCACCTGCTCCAGCCGGTCCGAGGCCGCATTGGCCGTGAAGGCACCCTGGATCGCTGCGCGAATGCGGGACAGCTTCGGAACGATGATGTAGCCGCGCGGGCTCGAGGTGAATTCGGTCTGGAAGAACGGTGGCGTGAAGATGAAGGACCGTACAGACCGCGACGTGATCTTCTCGGCGAGCCCCAGCAGGCGCGGGAACAGGTCGCGCGGAATGTCGGTCCGGACCGACGAGGCCAGGGCTGCGGCCAGTTCATCGACGTGTGGAAGGATCCTCGCGATGTCGGTCTGCTGGCGAAGGGACAGCAGGACGCGCTGCTGTCGCGCGCCGCGATCGAAGTCCGACGATCCGTGACGCGATCGGGCGTAAACGAGCGCGTCGGCACCGGTCATGTACTGCATGCCCGAGGGGATGTAGACGCGCTGCAGGCCGCCTTCCGTGGCTGGGTAGCGGTCATCGACCACGGGCACCTGGACGTTGATCGTGACACCGCCGAGGGCATCGACGATCTTCCGGAACCCGTCGAAGTTGACCTCGACGTAATACTTGATGTCGATCCCGTACAGCTCGCTCATGATGGCCTTGAGCCCGTTGTAGCCGCGGGTCTGGTCGGTCCCCGGGTAGAGGTCCGCGCGATGGCGGACGGCGACGAACCACGAATTGATCTTGCCGGCGTAGACCGTTCCGAAGAGCTTCCGCGCCGGACCCGGCGGGATCGGCACATCGACCGTATCGCGCGGGATCTGGAACATCGCGACCTGGTTCGTGACCGGGTCGATTGAAACCGTGATCATCGTGTCCGTGTTGTGGCCGCCACCCTGCTCATCAGCGCCGATCAGCAGGATGTTCAGACGCTCGGTCCCGTTCCAGGGCGGAATGCTCGCGGACGGGACCGCGGTGCCGACCGCGCTCGGATCGGGACTTGCCGTATCGGTCGGGTCAGCGGAGGGATCGAGCGAAGCACTCGGCGTTGCGTTTGGGTCACAGCCCGACGCGCTGGGATCGAAGATGCACTGGGTGGTTCCCGCCAGCAGGATGTCGTAACGCGCGACCGCGATGTGCATGGTGCTCATCACGAGCATGACCGCGAGCAGGCCCGCCATGGCGGTGAACTTCGTGAAACCACCCGTGGCACTGCGCGTCGTTCGACCTTCGACGGAGACGCTCCTGCGACCCGGGGCGTTTCCGGCGGATAGCCATCGGGCGATCCGCCAGGCATCGACGATGGCGGCGGCCCGATAAGCGAGGGCGACGAGATTGATCACGAACAGCCCGGCGATGAACCACTCCTGGATCGCGAGCCCCGCCAGCTGGAAGACGTCGAGGCGAACGGCAATGCCTGCGATCAGGGCCCCGATCAGAATCGGCGGCGCGGCGAACCCGAGGGCACGTCGGTGGGCGCCGAGATAGGCGTGTCCGAGGCCCGGAAACAGGAGGGAGAGGAACGCAGCGACGAAGGCGGAGCTTCGGCGCGGACGCATCTCGTGCGCGGTCTGCATCGCGGGTAGGATACTCGGACCCGACGTCAACCGCGCCCGGGTCGGTTCGACGCCCAGATGGCGCCCGGCGGCAAGTCCACAAACCTCGCGAGGCCTGATGTTCCGACCCGTTCCCACGCGCCCGGATCTCGTTCCGATGGAGCACGAGACCCTTGCCTTCTGGCGAGAGCGCGGGACGTTTGCCGAACTACGTGCGCAGAACGCCGAGGGTCCGAAGTGGAGTTTCCTCGACGGCCCCATCACCGCCAACAACCCGATGGGCGTCCACCACGCCTGGGGCCGGACCTACAAGGACCTGTACCAGCGTTTCCACGCCATGCTCGGCGAGGCGCAGCGCTGGCAGAACGGGTTCGATTGCCAGGGCCTGTGGGTCGAGGTCAACGTCGAGCGGGATCTCGGGTTCACCTCGAAGCGGGACATTGAGGCGTACGGCATCGCCGAGTTCGTCAGCCTGTGCAAGCAGCGTGTCCTGACCTACGCCGCCCGCCAGACCGAGCAGTCGATCCGCCTCGGCTACTGGACCGACTGGAACGACCCGGACGAGCTGCGCCGGCTGCGCGATCTTCTGGCCGACGATCCGGGTCAGGTGGTCACTGTCGAGGGGCCGCGGGGTCCCGTGACCGACTCCGTCGAGATGATGGTCGGCCGGCTCGGCATGCCCGACCTCGGTGGCAGCTACTTCACGTTCAGCAACGAGAACAATGACCTCATCTGGGGTTTCCTCGCGGAGTGCCACCGGCGGGGCTGGATCTACAAGGGCCACGACACGATGCCCTGGTGTGCGCGGTGCGGGACGGGGCTGTCGCAGACGGAAGTCAACGAGGGCTACCAGGATCGGGATGACCCGGGCCTGACGGTCCGCTTCCCGCTGCTCGACCGGGCGGGCGAATCGCTCCTCGTCTGGACGACCACGCCGTGGACCCTGACCTCGAATGTCGCGGCCGCGGTCGGGGCGAACCTGCGCTACGTTCGCGTTCGATCGGGCGACGACGTCCTGTGGTTGGCGAAGGGGACCCTGAAGTCGGCCTTGCAAGGTCCGTTCGAGGTCCTTGAGGAGTGGCCGGGCAGTGACCTCGTGGGTTGGCGATACGAAGGCCCCTTTGACGGGCTGCCCGCGGTCATCGAGGCATTCTCACGCGGCACGAAAGCCGAGCCCGGCATCCGGTATGAACACCGTGTGGTCGCGTGGACCGAGGTCGGCGAGGAGGAGGGGACGGGCATCGTCCACATCGCTCCCGGCTGTGGCGCCGAGGACTACGCGCTCGGCAAGACCCTCGGGCTACCGGTACTCGCTCCGCTCGATGAGGCCGGGGTCTTCATCGAGGGCTTCGGTTCGCTGACGGGTCGCGATGTCCGCGATGTCACCGGGCCGATCGTTGAACATCTCAAGAACGAGGGACGGTTCCAGCGCCTCGAGACCATCAACCACCGATATCCGCACTGCTGGCGATGCCAGACCGGTCTCGTCTTCCGCCTCGTTGATGAGTGGTACATCAGCATGGGCGAGGTCTACGACCAGCCTCGCGAGACGCTCACGAAGGAGCAGGTGGACCGGAGCCTCAGGTACCAGATCATGGAGGTCGTGGACCAGATCCGCTGGCTCCCGGGTTTCGGGTACGAGCGCGAGCTGGACTGGCTGATGAACATGCACGACTGGATGATCAGCAAGAAGCGGTACTGGGGTCTGGCGCTGCCGATCTACGAATGCACTTCCTGCAAGACCTTCGACGTGGTCGGCGGCCGCGAGGAGCTGCGTGACCGTGCCGTGGCCGGCTGGGACAAGTTCGAGGGCCACACACCCCATCGCCCGTACATCGACGAGGTCAGGATCGCCTGCGCCAAGTGCGGCGCCGAGACGTCCCGGATCCTGGACGTCGGCAACCCCTGGCTCGATGCGGGCATCGTGCCGTTTTCAACGCTGCACTACCGCGAGGAGCCCGACTACTGGGCCAAGTGGTTCCCGGCCGACTTCATCACCGAGAGCTTCCCGGGGCAGTTCCGGAACTGGTTCTACGCGATGCTGGTGACCGGTACGGTCCTCCGCCGCGAGCCCCCATTCAAGACGATCTTCGGCTATGCAACCCTGTTCGCCGAGGACGGCCGCCCGATGCACAAGAGCTGGGGCAACGCAATCGAGTTCGATGAGGCCGCCGAGCGGATGGGCGTCGACGTCATGCGCTGGCTGTACATGTCCTCACGTCCCGACGACAACATCCTGTTCGGCTGGCATGCGGCCGACGATGCCCGCCGACGCCTGCTGATCCTATGGAATGTCTACGCCTTCTTCGTGACCTACGCCCGCCTGACGGGCTGGTCTCCCGGCCCCTCGGATCCTCCAGTGCTCGAGCGGTCGCCGATGGATCAGTGGATCCTGTCCCGAGCAGCGGGGCTCGCGGCCGCCGTCGAGGACCGATTTGCCGACTACGACGCGGTCGCCGCGACGCGCCTCATCGACACGTACATCGACGACATCTCCACCTGGTACCTGCGCCTGTCACGTAAGCGGTTCTCGCGCGGAACCGGGGCCGATCGCGCGGCTGCGTTCGCGACCCTCCATGCGGCGCTCGTCGCGGTCGCGCGGGTCAGTGCCCCGATCCTGCCGTTCCTGTCCGAGGAGCTGTACCGCAACCTGGTCGTGGAACCGGACCCGGATGCCCCGCACTCGGTTCACCTGACCCGATTTCCGACTGCCGAGCTGTCCGGGCTGCGCAACGAGCGCCTGGAGCAGGCCATGGCCACGGCACGGCGAGCGGTCGATCTGGCCCGAACCCTACGCGGCAATGCCAACCTCAAGGTCCGCCAGCCACTTGCGAGAATGTGGCTGGCGTTGCCCGGCGGCGACCTCCACGAGCTCGAGGCGCTCCTCGCCCTGATAGCCGAGGAGCTCAACGTTCGCCACGTGGAGCTGATCGGCGACGAGTCGGAGCTGGTCGATCGTCGGCTGAAGGTGCTCCTGCCCAAAGTGGGCAAGCGCCTCGGATCGGCAATTCCGGCCGTCATGGCCGCCGCTCGGGATGGGGCGTTCGTGATCAACGCCGATGGCTCGGTCGCACTGGCGGGCGTCACCCTCGCTGCAGACGAAGTCGAAGTCATGGCCACGCCTCGACCTGGAACGATCGTCGCCCACGACGATGGATTGCTGGTCGTCCTCGACACGGACCTGACCGCGGACCTGCTCGCGGAAGGAGATGCCCGCGAATTGCAGCGAGCGATTCAGGACCTCCGCAAGGACGCCGGGCTCGAACTCGACGACCGGATCCTCCTCCACGTCAACGGGCTCGCGCGGGATGTGGCCGATCATCTCGACGCCGTTGCCGCCGACACGTTGGGCGACCTCGTGCCATCGCCGCCGCCCGGCGCTGTCGTCGGGACGATCGCCCTCGCTGCCGGGGAAGCGACAATTTCGCTCGTCCGTAGCGGACAGGGCCAGCGGCCCGCATGACCATCGCAAAGGTTGGCCGGCCGCTCTGGGCCCCGTTCCTCGGGCTCGTTGCGGTGGTCGTGACCCTGGATCAGTTGACCAAATCCTGGATTGAATCGGAATTGTCCGGCGGCCGGGTCATCGAGTACCTGGACGGAGCCCTGCGCCTTGTCTACTCGCAGAACAACGGTGCCCTGTTCGGCCTCTTCCGTGGCCAGGTCCTGATCTTCGCCTTGCTCAGCCTGGCCGTCATCGTGATGATCGTGAGCTTCCATGCCCGGGCCGGTCGGAGCCCGTACATGACCCTGACCCTCGGGCTGCTCCTGGGCGGTGCCATCGGTAACGCGGTCGATCGGTTCCGGCTGGGGTACGTCATCGACTTCGTCGACGGCGGCCTCGGGACCACGCGGTTCTTCACATTCAACCTCGCAGACGCCTCGATCAGTGCCGCGATCCTGTTGCTCTTCGCCATGGCGATCTGGCCGACGCTCGCGGGCCCGCGCTCGGACTCGCGGGCCGGAACCGATCCGACGGTGAGGGATGCCGAGCAGGACAGCCCGGAGCCCGGGAGTGGCGATGCCTGAGGACGGCCTCCGTTCGCCCGGTGTCCACGTGCTCAACGTGCCGGCCGACGCGCGGCCGACGCGCGTGGATCGGTTCGTCACGGACCACACGGGTCTCTCGCGGAGCCACGTCCAGAAGCTGATCGCGGCCGGCCGCCTGACGATCAGCGAGCGAACCCTGCGCGCGAACTCGATGACCGAGGCCGGAACGGACCTGCGCCTCGAGATCCCCGAGCCGGAAGCTGCGACACCCATCGCTCAACCCGAGATCGAGGTCACCGTCGTCCACGAGGACGAGGACCTGCTGATCGTGGACAAGCCGTCGGGGCTGGTGGTCCATCCCGCGCCCGGGCACGACAGCGGCACCCTGGTCAATGCTCTGCTCGGTCGGGCCGGCCCTGAGGGATTCGGCGGGATCGCCGGCGTGCGTCGGCCCGGCATCGTGCATCGGCTTGACCGTGACACGAGCGGTCTCCTCATGGTCGCGAAGACCGATCTGGCCCAGCACAGCCTCATGGCACAGCTGAAGGCGCGGCGGATCAAGAAGACCTACGTTGCCTTGGTCCAGGGCTCGGTCGGAGCGGCGGTCGGCCGGATTGAGGCACCCATTGGGCGAGACCCGCGCCACCGGACGCGGATGGGCGTGGTCCCGGACGGGAGGCCTGCAACCACGGGCTATCGCGTGACCGAGCGATTCGCGGCGTGGACGTTTCTGGAGCTGGATCTCGTGACCGGGCGGACGCACCAGATCCGCGTCCACCTCGATGCCATCGGCCACCCGGTGGCCGGGGACCGGGTCTACGGAACCGGGACGTCCGCGCGCGGACCGGACGGACTCGAGCGCCTCTTCCTTCACGCGTGGCGGCTGGAGTTGACCTCGCCATCTACCGGTGAGCTGATCCGCGCAACGGCGCCACTCCCGCCCGAGCTGGAGCACGTGGTGGCGCAACTCCGCGTCGAGCCGCGATGACCATGCCGCCGCACGAATCGCCAGACATCGTGCCGGACGAGGCGGATACGACGTTGCATGCCGACGGCGCACCCGGCGCCGTCCTGGTGATCGTGTCCGGGCCATCGGGTGTCGGCAAGGACAGCGTGATCGACGCGCTTCGAGCCGAGCCGCGCGTGCCGGACTATCACTACGTCGTCACCTGCACGACGCGCCCGCGGCGGAGTTACGAGATCGACGGCGTCCACTACCGATTCCTGACCCGGGAGGCGTTCGCGGCGCTCCAGGGCGCCGGCGAATTGCTTGAGGCCAACGAGGTCCACGGGAACTGGTACGGCACCCCCCGGGCCGAGGTCAGGGCGGCGCTCCAGGGCGGCCACGATGTCATTCTGAAGATCGATGTCCAGGGTGCTGCTGTCGTCAAGCAGCGAGTCAGCGATGCCCTGCTGATCTTCCTCGTCCCGCCGTCCCTCGAGGACCTGTTCCAGCGCCTTCGGTCCAGAGCCACGGAGTCGGCCGACGAACTCGACATCCGGCAGCGGAATGCGACCCTCGAGCTGGCCCGGCGTGACGATTACGATCACGTCATCGTGAATGAGACGGGCCAGATCGACCGAACGGCCGCGCAGATCCACGAGATCATCCTTCGCGAAAAGGCCGAGCACCCAAAGCGCCGGACCCGGATCTAGGGGCGCCGTCGTGGCCGCCGGCATCGAGCAGGAATCCCTTGGGCTGCCGGGAGCCGAGACGACCACGGGTGGTGCGGAATCCGCAGGGGACGACGGAGAGCCAGGGCAAGGGCGCCTCGTAGCGGTCGCGATCGACGCCGCGGGGGCCGCGGGCGCCCATGCATTCACGTACCGAGTCCCGACGCGGCTTGAACCGCTGTTGCCAGGCGAGGCCGTTCTGGTCGAATTCGGACGCCGGCAGGCACTCGGCATCGTCCTCGGGGAGGGCACCGCTGGCGATGGGTTCGTGGCCAAACCCGTCGTCGATCGGGTTCGAGCTGACGGACCGCTGCTGCCGCCGACGTCGATCGCACTCGCCGAGGCCATCGCCGCGACATACCTCGCGCCACCCGCACTCGTGCTCCGGGCGATGTTGCCGCCGGGCCTCCTTGAACGGCTCGAGCTGGTCGCCGAGCGTCGGCCACGGACACCCGCGTCGTCCGTAGGTGCCTCGGTCGCGACCGGGCCCGACGACACAGCACTCGTGGAACTGCTGGAACAGCTTGAGGATGGGCCTCGAGCCGTGCGGACACTTCGATCCAGCGAAGGGCGCGCCGGGCTGCTGCGGCGGCTCCGAACCCTGCGAGACGCCGGCGACATCGAACTCGACTGGACGTTGATCGATGTCGGCGCGGCTCCCCGATACGTCAGGACCGTCCGCCTGGTCGCCGCGCCGCTGGACGGCACGTCCACGGCGATCGGGTCCGGTTCCGACATCGTGCCAGAGACCCCGCCCGGCGCGCGAGGCGGCGCGGGAGCAAAGCGCCTCGGGCCGCGCCAGCTGGCCGCACTTGCCGAGCTCATGGAGGCCGGGGAACGTGGCGTGCCTGCCCCCGAACTCTCGTCACGCCACGGCGGCTCGGTGATCGGAAGCCTTCGCGGCCGCGGACTGATTCGCGTTGATGTCGGCGAGGACCCGCGCTCACCGCTTGCGGGTCGGGCGACGGGCCGTCGTGGTGCGCGACCAGCCAGCAGCGATCTGTCGCCCGAACAGGCCACGGCAACCGCCGCGATCCGGGCGGCCATGGTGGCACGTGACTCGAAGCCGACGCTCCTCGATGGTGTCACGGGTGGGGGCAAGACGGCGATCTACGCGGACGCGATCGGAGCCTGCGTCGAAGCCGGCGGTCGTGCCCTGGTTCTTGTGCCGGAAATCGCGCTGGCCATGCCCCTGGTGGATCGACTGCGGGTCGATCTCGATGCCGAGATCGGCCTCATTCACTCGGGCTTGTCCGCCGGCGAGCGCCTCGACGAATGGCGCCGCGTTCGATCCGGGCGAGCGGACGTCGTCGTCGGGACCCGATTGGCGGTTCTCGCGCCGATCGAGGATCTGCGGCTCGTGATCGTTGATGAGGAGCACGATCCGGCATACAAGAGCGATCGCACACCACGGCTTCAGGCGCGTGACACTGCCCTCCAACTCGGCCGCCTGTCGGGCGCGGCCGTGGTCCTTGGTTCCGCGACGCCGTCGGTGGAGACCGAGGGCAAGGCGCGCGACGGGACGTACCACCGGATCCGGTTGCCGGACCGGATGTCGGGCCATCCGCCGACGATTGAGGTCGTGGACCTCCGGGCCGAACTGGCCTCCGGGCAACGGGGCATGCTCTCGCGATCCCTCATCGCCGCGATCCACGGGCTCGATCTCGAGGCGGGCGACCAGGCGATCCTGGTGATCAATCGACGCGGGTCGGCATCGGTGGTGCTGTGTCGCGATTGCGGCTCGGCTCAGACCTGCCCGGAGTGCACGCGCCCGCTGGTCTATCACCAGGCCGGGGTGACCCTGCGCTGCCATCATTGCGGACGCGCCACGCCCCTCGCTACGCGCTGCCCGACCTGCGGATCGGCGCGAATCCGCTACCTCGGTGGTGGAACGGAGCGCCTCGAGCGGGAGGTTCGGACGACGTTTCCGGACCTTCGCGTTGCTCGCCTGGATCGGGATGTCGTGGAACGGAAAGGTGCCGCGACGAAGATCCTCGATGACCTGGCGGACGGACGGATCGACGTGCTCGTCGGTACGAGCCTCGTGACCAAGGGGCTCGACGTTCCTTCGATCACGCTCGTGGGAATCGTGTCCGCCGATGTCGCCCTCAACCTGCCCGATGAGCGGGCCGCCGAGCGGACGTATCAGCTCCTCGCGCAGGCCATCGGGCGAGCGGGGCGTGGCGTCCGACCGGGGCACGCGATCCTCCAGACATACCAGCCCGACCATCCTGCAATCCGCGCCGTGCAGGACGCAGATCCGGCCACGTTCTACGACGCCGAGCTTGCCCTGCGTCGCCAGTTCGGCTCACCGCCGTTCGGGCGGCTCGTCAAGCTCACCGTTGCGATGGCCGATCGTGATGCCGCCGAGGGGGCTGCCGTGACCTACGCTGATGAGCTCCGTACGCGAGCCGCTGCGCTCGGTCGGCGGGTCGAAGTGATGGGTCCTGCGGTCGCGTACATCGCGCGGAGGGCCGATCGGTGGCGGTTCAACGTCGTCCTCCGCGGAGACGATCCGTTGGCAGTGCTCGGGGACCCGCCGGGGATGCCATGGTCCATCGATGTGGACCCGGAATCGCTGCTCTGAACCCGGCCTCGTGCGGCCCTCGTTCGCCCTGGCAGTGCAAATCCGCCAGAACGGCGACAATGGGGCTACCAACGCAGTCCGCCATCTCGCGGACGAGGAGGAATGAACCATGAACGACGAAACAACGAACAAGCAGGAATCGCCCGCAGCGTCCGCGGATGAGACGTTTGCCTGGACCGGCGACGGAGACAACGGCAGCGACTCCGAGAGTGCGTCGTCGAGTGTCCACGAGTGGCTGTCCCAGCTTCAGGCCATGATCGAGAACATCACAGAACAGGCAGGCCCGGTCCTTCGTCAGGTCAGCGCTAAGGCCGCCGAACTGGCCGTCGTCGCCGGCGAGAAGGCAGGGCCGGTCGCGGCGCGCGCGGCCGAACTCACCGCTGAAGCCGGATCTCGTCTTGCCGAGAAGTCTCGTGACATCGCCGCCGATCTCCGGCGCGAGCAGGCAGCCAAGGCCGCCGGCGCGGACGAGGCCGCCTCCGCCGCGAAGGACGGGGAAGCCGCGAAGGACTGACCGGGAGACCGGTTGCGTCTGGTGAGGACGGTGCCGTGCCGTCCTGATCGGGAATTGGGGCGGCGCTCGCCTATACTTTCGTCATGAGCGTCCGACCCATCCTCCTGCTCGGCGACCCTCGGCTGCGGCTCAAGGGCCGACCCGTCGAGAGCTTCGGCAAGTACCTGCACGGATTGCTGGACGATCTCGCTCACACGATGCGCGACGCCCCAGGTGTCGGGCTCGCGGCGCCCCAGTTGGGTGAAGCCGTGAACGCGTGCGTGATCGAGGTCGACAGCCAGCTGTATGAACTCGTCAACCCCGAAATCGTCAAGTCGACCGGGGATGACCGGGATCTCGAAGGCTGCCTGTCCATTCCGGGCTATGCCGCCTACGTGACGCGACGCGAGCGTGTCTGGGTCGTTGCCCAGAACCGCGCCGGGCGGCGAATCAGGGTGGCCGGCTCGGGTCTCCTCGGACGTGCTCTCCAGCACGAACTCGACCACCTCGAGGGAAAGCTGTACATCGACTATCTCGAATCCCTCGATGAGCTGCTGCCCACGGGCCACGACGATGACGACGAAGGTGACGACGCAGCCGAAGGCGCGTCACACGAGGTTCGGACGCCGGCACTCGCGTGATGGCTCGTCCCGAGGGCGCTCCGGCGCGGCGCCTGCGGACCGTCTTCTTCGGGTCGGGTGCATTCGCGGTGCCCATGCTCGATGCGCTGTTGCGCCGCGCGGAGATCGAGATCGTGGGCGTGATCACGCCGCCCGATGGGCATGCCAGCCGGGCCGGCGTACTGACTCCCGTGCCGGTGACGCTCGCGGCCCGCGCCGCAGATCTCCCCCTCATCCAGGTCCAGCGGGTCCGATCGACCGACGCGGGCGACGCGATCCGCGACCTGGCGCCGGATCTGGGCGTGCTCGCCGATTTCGGTCAGCTGATCCCGCAATCGGTCATCGACCTGCCCGCCCATGGGATCATCAATGTCCATCCATCGCTGCTGCCGCGCCATCGTGGCGCCACGCCGATCCCCGCGACAATCCTGGCCGGCGATCACGATGCCGGCGTCACGATCATGCAGATGGACGCCGGCCTGGATACGGGCCCGATCATCGCCGCTCGCTCATGGCCGCTCACCGGGACCGAGGATGCACCCGCGCTCGAGATCCAGGCGGCCGAAGCCGGCGCCCAGTTGCTCAACAATGTCATCACGACGCTGCTGTCCGGATCGCTGCCCACCGTTCCCCAGGACGCGGCATGCGCCACCCTGACGCGACCGCTGCGACGCGCCGATGGCCGACTTGATCCGGCCCGAGCGGCCGCGGGACTGGAACGGCAGGTCCGGGCCTATCGCCCGTGGCCGGGCGCCTTCGTGGAGGCCGGCGGCGTGCGACTCGCGGTTCACGACAGCGCCGTGGCGCCTGCGGCAGACGGTGACGAGCCCGGACGGATCGTTGCGCACGAGGACGGCATCGCATTGACCACGTCGGATGGGCGCCTCGTCCTCGAGATAGTTCAGCCAGCGGGTGGGCGATCGATGCAGGGCTCAGCGTTCCGACGCGGGCGTCCTTCGATTGTCGGGGCCGTCGTCGACCCAGCGATGACGCTGCCCAGCATCGGAATCGACTGATGAACACGAGGCATGGCGTTGGTGTGGCTCGCCCTCGGACGGATTCGAGCGTCAAGGTCACGGGCGCGATGCGGTACGTCGCCGACCGACCACGGCTCAGGGGACTCCACGCTCGTCTCGTGCTGGCGACGCACGCGCACGCGCGGATCGTCTCCATCGACACGGAGGAGGCCCGAAGGTCCGAGGGCGTCGTTGCGGTCTTCCTCGCAAGCGACCTCGGTCTGAAGCCCGGATCGGATCGCCTCGCGATCCCGCTGGCCAAGGATGAGGTCGTCTTTGCCGGCCAACCGCTCGCCGTGGTGATCGCCGAGACCGAGGCACAGGCGGCTGACGCGGCAGAACTTGTCACGATCGATCTTGAGCCGTTGCCGGTCGTGCTCGACCTGAGCGCCGCGATGGAGGTCGACGCAGTCCTGGTACGGCCCGACCTCCTCGAGGACGATGTTGGGCAGACCGCGATGGATGCCCAGACGCACGCGGCGGTCGGTGGTGCCGGTGATGTTTCGATCGATCAGGAGCGCTGGTCGGCCAATGTCGTCGGCCGCACGCGATATCGGAGCGGCGACGTGGAATCGGCATTCCGGGACGCGGCTGCTACCGTCCGGCGCGAGTTCAAGACAGCCTGGGTTCATCAGGGCTACATCGAAACGCAGGGCTGCACGGCCTGGGTCGATGACGACGGTACGCTCGTCGTTGAGTCGAGCACCCAGGGGACGTTTGCCCTGCGCAAGGATCTGGGTCGTGTCCTCGGCCTGCCGACGAACAGGATCCGCGTCGTGCCGGCCCCGCTGGGTGGAGCGTTCGGCGGCAAATGGGCCATCCTCGAGCCGATCGTAGCAGCGAGCGCACTTCGCCTGGGACGTCCTGTCCGACTGATCCTCGAGCGAAGGCACGACTTCCTCGCCTCGAATCCATCCCAGGCGTTCGAACTCGACGTCGAGGTCGCAGCCGGCGCCGACGGCACATTCACGGCTCTGCGCGTCCGGATCCTGGCCGATGGTGGCGCGTTCGCCGACTTCAGTGCCGACGCCCTCGCCGGTGTGCTGGTCGCCGGACCGTATCGCTGGCCGAACGTGGAGATCAGCGCGTACGGGGTACTGACGCACCGCGTCGGAACCGGGCCGTATCGAGGGCCGAGTGGCCCACCAACCGCCTTCGCCATCGAATCGGTGGTCGACGAGGTCGCGGGCGTTCTCGACATCGATCCCGTGGCGCTCCGCCGCCGTAACGGAAGTCGACCGGGGGATCCGATGGTCGATGACGAGGCCTGGGCGCCACATGCGCTCGATGAAGTCCTCGATGTCGTCGAGACACGTCCTCGATGGCAGGGCCGCAACACGTTGCCAGAAGGGGAGGGGATCGGTCTCTCGGTTGGCTACTGGCCGGGGAGCAAGGACCCGGCGGCCGCACTCTGCCGGATGTCGCCCGACGGCAGCGTCCAGATCGTCACGGGTGTCGTGGACATGTCGGGCACGAACGGGGCGTTCCAGGCGATCGCCGCCGAGGTCCTCGGGATGTCGCCGGATGCGATCGAGATCATCACCGTCGATACGGGGTCGGCACCGCCCTCCCCGGGCAGCGGGGGCAGCACGGTCACCTATTCGGCCGGTCGCGCGGTTCGTCTCGCCGCCGAGGATGCACGTCGCCAGTTGCTGGCTGCGGCGTCGGCGGAGCTCGAGATTTCGGTCGACGATCTCGAGATCGTCGATGGCGTCGTACGCCCACGCGGCACGCCGGATCGCGGCCTGCCGGTGGCCAGATTGATCCGGGCCAACGATCGGGCATCGCGAGCCCCGATCGAAGGGCATGCGACTTCGGCCCACACGAGCCTGGCGCCGTCCATTGCCGCATTTCTTGCCCATGTCAGCGTGGATCCGGCCTCGGGCGAAACCCGCGTCCTCGGGTTCGAGGCGATCCAGGACGTCGGACGCGCCCTGAACCCCGCGCTCATCGCTGGTCAGCAGTACGGCGGCGCTGCACAGGCGATCGGTTGGGCCCTGTGCGAGGCGCTCATCCATGATTCCAACGGTCAGCTCATCAGCGCGACGTTCCTGGACTACGCGATCCCCCGCGCCCAGCAGGTGCCGGTGATCGACGCCTCATACGTCGAACTGCCCGCGCCGGACGGTCCATTTGGCGCGAAGGGCATCGGGGAGGCGGCCGTCGTCGGAGGTGCGGCGGCAATCGCCAACGCCGTCGCGGCGGCTACCGGCTTGCGGGTGACAGAGCTGCCGATGACCCCGCAGCGGATCTGGCGTGCCCTCCGCGCTCGTGGCGCGAACGGCGAACGGGCGACCCGCGACTGATCGGCCTTGACCGGCGAATCGACCCGGCGCCGGCGAGGCGATCGAGCCGTGCGACAATGCGCCGCGATGCCCAGCCAGATGCCGACACCCGTGCTCGACCTCGCAGACAGCCCACCAGCCCGACCCGGAATCTCGAGCCAGACCGCTGCCCAGCTCAAGGTCTGGTTCCGCGAACGCGGCGAGCCGGCCTTTCGCGCGCGCCAGGTCTTCGATGCCATTTGGCGGTCAGAAGCGCCATCCGTCGACGCCGTTTCGACACTCCCCGCCAACCTGCGGACTGCGTTGGCCCTCTCGTTTGCGTGGGACACGGTTGCCGACTCGGAGTTCGTGGCAGCCGATGGCGGCCGAACGGAGAAGGCCCTGCATCGGCTCGGTGATGGTGCCGCCATCGAGAGCGTCCTGATGCACTACCCGTCGGGAGCCGACCGACGGGAACGGAACACGCTGTGCATCTCGAGCCAGGCTGGCTGCGCCGTAGCCTGTCCGTTCTGCGCGACCGGAGAACTGGGCTTCGGGCGGGACCTCCAGACGGCCGAGATCCTCGATCAGGTCCGAAGCGCATCGCGACGTCTCGTGGCGAAGGGTCGGCGTCTGACCAATATCGTGTTCATGGGCATGGGCGAGCCGCTCCTGAACCTCGATCGCGTCCTCGAGACGGTTGCCGCGCTGAACGATCCGGGGCGGTTCGGCCTCGGGGCCCGCCACATTACCGTGTCGACGTCCGGGGTCGTTCCCGGTATCCGCCGACTCACGGCGCTCGGCCCGCAGTTCACGCTGGCCGTCAGTCTTCACGCAGCACGCGATCCGCTGCGTGACGTCCTCGTGCCGCTCAACCGACGCTGGCCGGTCGCCGAGGTCGTGGCCGCCGCCAGGGAGCATGCCGTCGCCACGGGCCGTCGGATCAGCTACGAGGTGACGATGATCGGTGGGGTGAACGACACCGACGCCGATTCAGACGCCATGGCGGAGTTGCTGCGGGGCACGCTGGCGCATGTCAACCTGATCCCCATGAACCCGGTTGCACACACGCCCTGGACCGCCAGTCCGATGCCCGTCATCGAGCGCTTCGCGGAACGGTTGCGGCGGGACGGCCTGCCCGTGACCATTCGGCGAAATCGTGGGCAGGAAGTTGGCGCCGCCTGTGGCCAGCTGGCAGCGGATCGTGCCGGTGCGCCCCCGGTTGCCGCCGTCGCTCGCCGCCGCGCCAGGCTCGAGGCAACATCCGCAGCGGCGCTGCGCGGAGAGCGCAGCGCCGAGGGCCTTCCCAGCGGCGTGGACGTCTGATGCCGCGATCAGGCAAGGTCATGCCGACGCCGCCGAAGACGCTCGGGCGAGCCCGCGTTGCGGCGAGCATCCTCGACGCGGATCTCGGCAACCTGGCGCATGCCGTTCGACGAGCCGAGAAGGAGGGTGCGGACCGAATCCATCTTGACGTGATGGATGGCCACTTCGTCCCGAACCTGACGTTCGGTCCGAAGATGGTCAAGGCGCTCCGTCGTCGGACGCGCTTGCCGCTCGATGCGCACCTGATGATCTCGGAACCGGACCGCTACGTCGACGAGTTCCTCGATGCCGGCTGCGATTCCGTCACGATCCATGTCGAGATCAAGCGTCCGATCGAGCCAATTCTGCGCAAGATCAGGTCAGCGGGGCGCGCCGCCGGCCTGTCGCTGCGCCCGGGGACCCCACTGACGGCACTGGAGCCGTATCGCAAACTCCTCGACATCGTGATGGTCATGACGGTCGAGCCGGGATTTGGCGGCCAGGCGTTCATGGCAGACGTCGCGCGCGACAAGGTCCTGGCTGCGCGGGATTACCTGTCCCACAAGCTCCACGGCGCCGAGGTCCACGTCGACGGGGGCGTGAGCCGCGACACGGCAGAGCTGATCGGCGGACTTGCCGCTGATGTCCTCGTCGTCGGTTCGGCCCTCTGGATCAAGGGCCGCGACATGGGACGCGAAATCCGGCTGGTCCGGGCCCTTGCCGATGAGGGCTACCAGTATTCCCTCAATAACGGCGTGCCCCCCATCCCGCGCGATCGCATGGTGACCTTCGCCACGCTGCCGCGCCATCTGGCGCGGACCCTCCAGGGCGAGATTGAGCGGTCCGGAATTCCGGCGTTCGTCTTTCGCTCGGGTCCGCTGGATCTCGATGCCGCGGACGAGGAACGAGATTGGGACCTGCTTCTGCCCGCGTCGGCCGAAGAGCCCGCGCGCGAGCGCTTCGCGTCCCGCCGAGATGCCTACCTGATCGATGGCGCTGCGTGGCGGGCCGCCGGAATGCCGACGCCGCCGTTCGTGCCGGCACCAGTGCCGCCACAGCCAGACGACGTGGTCCAGTGAGCGACAACCTGCCGCCGCTCAGCGGGGACGTGGCGCCAACGGCGGACGCCGTCGTGGAGGTTGCCGCAGCCGCCATTCCGGCCGCGGGATCGTCCGCCGCCATTCCGGCCGCGAGATCGTCCGCCGCCGAACCGAATGCCGACCTGCATCGCCGCAACGACCGGCTGCTTCTGTTCACCATCGTCGGATACGTCGTCGTCCTGTCCGGGCTGATGATCGTGAGTGGCGTCTCGATCACGCCGGATGTGATGCTCGTGGCGCTCGGTCTGGCCGCGGTCATCCTTGGTCGCGGGCGCCTGTTCATTCGCGACTGGGTCCCGTTCATCGGGCTGTTTCTGGCCTATGAGCTCATGCGCGGCTATGCGGACGACCTGAATCGGGTCATTCACGCGGCCGATGTTCTGGCCATCGAACGGGCTCTGTTCGGTGGCCAGCTGCCCACCCAGATCCTTCAGGAAGCATTCCATCCCGCAACCGGCCTGGACGTCTTCGCGATCGCCGGGACGGTATTCTACTTCCTGCACTTCCCGCTCCCGATCGCGGTTGCGTTCCTGCTCTGGGTCCGGCGACGGCGGGCGTACTACGACTATGTCGCGGCGCTCATCCTGTTGTCGATGGCCGGCTTCGCGACCTACCTCATCCTGCCGGTCGCGCCACCCTGGTGGGCCGCCGAGCACGGCCTGATTCCCGGACCCGACGGGACTCCGGCAATCACCTATCTGAAGGCCCAGGGTTTCAACGACCTCGCCCGCCTGTTCGGCTTCGAGGGCCGCTACCTGTTCAGTTACGCGATCTACGAGGTCAACCCCAACCAGGTTGCGGCCTTCCCGTCGCTCCACGCCGGGTATCCGTTTCTGGCCTTCCTGTTCGCTCGCCGGGCATTCGGGCGGCCGGGCTGGCTGATGCTCGTGTATGCGGCCTGCGTCTGGTTCTCGATCGTCTATCTGGCCGACCACTACGTTGTCGACGTCCTCGGTGGCGTCGTCTACGCCTCCATTGCCTATGCCGCGATCGTCCACGCTCCAGGCTGGTTCCGGAGGTTTGTTGACCGGGCCGCCAATCCGGCCGTCGATGCCGAAGTCCGCGACGGCGAGGCCGGCGACCAAAGTGCGTTCCGTCGAGCCGCGGGCCGCGTTCGATGGGGCGTCGTCCGGCAGGGCGCACTGATCGCCGTGATCGGTATCGTCGGGGTGGTAGGCGTCGTCAAGGCGGAATGGTTCGGAGGCGCCTCGTCGCCGGTCCTGCTCATCCCATGGGCGATCACGATCGCCGGAATCTGGCGGGCGGCACTCGGCGCCACGTCGCGCTGATGCGCGTCCTGCTCCAACGGTGTTCGCGGGCCTCCGTTCGTGTCGGCGGGGAGCTTGTGGCGGAGATCGGGTCCGGTCTGGTGGCCCTGGTCGGCGTCGGCCACGGGGACGATGAGGCGACCGCGGACGCCGTTGCGCGCAGGATCATGGAACTCCGCATCTTCGCTGACGAATCCGGCCGAACGAACCTCTCGCTGCTCGATGTCGCGGGTGAGGTCCTCGTCGTGAGTCAGTTCACGCTGTATGCCGATACCGCGAAGGGGCGGCGTCCCGGCTTTACCGACGCGGCGCCGGCGGAGCTGGCGGAGCGCCTCTACGGCCGGGTCGCGGCACAGCTGACGGCCCTCGGCGCGGCGGAAGTGGCCACGGGGAAGTTCGGGTCCGAGATGGCCGTCGAGCTCGTGAACGAAGGACCGTTCACGATCTGGCTGGACACGGACAATGGCCGGGCAACCACCAGGCGGACATGAAAACGACCGGTCGCTCTGCGGCCGGTCGAAGTTCGTGCGGTCCGGACCAGCCGGACGCCGGCTAGCGAGCGCTCTTGGTGAGGGTCCGTCGGCAACGCGTGCAGGCCAGGATCTTCTTGGGCGTGCCACCCTCGTTGGTGGTCAGCGGCTGAAGGTTCGGCTGAAGGCGGCGGTGGGCGCGGACACGGTTCATTCCCGACGACTGGGGGTTGAAACCGCCCATCGAGACTTTGCCGCAGATTGCACAGGAGCGAGCCATGTTGTTCCTCGGAGTTGGTTTCGTGGAGCGTCCGAGCCGTTGGGGCCCGATCGGGGCGGTATGATAGCACGCACTCAGGGCCGTTCCGGCGCTCGGCTCGCCCCCTCGCTGACGAGGACTTCGCCTGTTGCCTTCTGACGAACTCCCCGGCCGTGCCCTTGCGACCCGCCGCGCGGCTGCCGACATCACGCGCGCCGCTGTCCTGGGGTCCTACGGCGTCGCAGGGTTCGAGGCAGGCTTGATGGAGCGGATCCACGCGGCGTTCGTGGGTCGGACGCCGGGCATCAGGATCGACCTGTCCGGGGACAGCCTCTCGATTCGTCTGACCCTGCGCGTGACGATGGGCCTCCCGGTCGCGGAGGTCGCACGCCAGGTCGACTCGGCGGTCCGATACGGGATCCGTCGAGCCCTGGGTCGCGAGGTCAACGATCTGCGTATTCGCATCGGCGGTCTGGAGGCATCACCCGGGACCCAGCCGCCCGACGCACCGACGTCCAGGGGCATGGGCAGCTCCGAGCTTGCTGACAGCGGAACGGACGTTGCCTGATGGCACGACGAGCCTGTGACGGGCGAGGCCTTCTCGGGGCATTTCGTGCGGCGGTCGCGAATCTCGAGGCGCACGTCGATGAGATCAACGCGCTGAATGTCTTCCCAGTACCTGATGGCGATACCGGTACCAACATGCTCGCAACGGTGAAAGCCGCCCTCGTCGAAGCCGAGGGCGCCGGTGAGGGCGCTCGGGCGGAGCGCATTGCGGCCGCCGCGTCGTTCGGGGCGCTCATGGGCGCCCGCGGCAATTCCGGGGTCATCACCAGCCAGATCCTTCGCGGTATCGCGGAAGCGCTCCAGGGCAAGGCGCGGTTCAACGGGCTCGACCTCGCCAACGCGCTCGATTCGGGCACGCGGGCGGCCTATGGCGCGGTCGCGAAACCGGTCGAGGGCACCATCCTGACCGTGATCCGCGAGGCCTCGGCCGCCGCGGTCGCAGCCGCGGAGAAGCAGAACGACATCGAAACCGTCCTGACCGTGACCCTCGATGCCGCGGAGAAGTCGGTCGCCCGGACGCCGACGCTGCTGGCCATTCTGCGCGAGGCAGGTGTCGTCGATTCCGGTGGGCAGGGCCTGTACCGGCTGTTCCAGGGCGCCCTCCTGTTCATGATCGGTCGTGCACCCGAGACGCCGAAGGTCGCATCCGGGGCATCCCCGAAGCGGTCCGTGCTGGTCGCTCATGCCGACGAAGGCTTCGGCTACGAGACGATGTACCTCCTGCAGGCGCGGCCGGGCGAGCTGCTCGACGTGGACGCACTCCGCGATCACCTCGAGTCGATCGGCGAGTCCGTCCTCGTGGCCGGGGATGCTCGGGCCGTGAAAGTCCACGTCCACAACGATCGACCCGACAAGGTGATCAGCCACGGCCTCGAGATCGGAAGCCTTTCCCGGATCAGCGTTGAGAATCTCGATAATCAGGCACGGGACGTCCGGGAGACGCGAGCGGCGGAGTTCACGGGAGAAGGGTCGGCGCACGCCGCGGGGGTGGCCGTGTCGTCCGCGTCTCTGATCAACGAGGCCCCCACCAACGCCGCATCGGCCGCCCCGAACCCGGTTGTCGCGCTGGCGGTGATCGCGGTGGCGGCGGGCGATGGCCTGGTGGCGATCTTCCGCGACTTCGGCGTGAGTCGCGTCGTCGTCGGGGGACAGTCCGCGAACCCCAGCACCGGCGAGCTCCTCGAGGCAGTCAACTCCGTTGCCGCCGACGAAGTCCTGATCCTGCCGAACAATCCCAATGTCGTGCTCGCCGCCCGGCAGGTCGCCCAAATGACGGACCGTCCGGTCAGCGTCGTGGCCACGCGCAACGCAGCGGAGGGCTTCGCGGCCCTGTTGGCCATGGATCCGACCCTCAAGGCTGCCGACAACGCGACGGCCATGACGACGGCGGGCCGGGCGATCGAGACGCTCTCGGTCACCACGGCCGTCCGAAACGCCACGATCGGAGGCGTAAAGGTCCGTGAAGGCCAGACAATCGTGCTCGATCCCGACGACGGGCTGGTCGCCGTTGATGACGACGTGACCAAGGCGGTCCTCACGGCGATCGGCTCGCTGGCGGCGGGCTACGAACTGATCACGGTCTACTACGGCGAGGGCACCGATCTCAAGAAAACAGAGCGACTCGCTCACCGGATAGGCGAGGCGTCACCGGGGGCTGAGGTCGAAGTCGTGCACGGCGGTCAGCCTCACTATCACTTCCTGATTTCCGCCGAGTAGCCATGGCGGGCACGGTCAACCGCGACGCTCGGCCGCCAGGCAGGCGCGGGTCCCCGAAGCGTGTGTCGAAAGCCGCGCGACCAGCCCCGCCGACTGATCCGCTCGAATTGCTCGAGACGCCCGTCGGTCGTTCAGGGCTCCCGGGCGCCGTCGCCCTGTCCCGGACTGGCCGCCGGATCGGCGTGAACCTGGTTCGTGATCTGTTGTTCCGGGTCCCGCGTCGCTATGAAGACCTGCGCGAGATGCGCCGCATCGGCGATCTCGGGGCCGTCGCTGATGGCGACATGGTCTCGGCGCGTGTGCGGGTCGGTGAGCTCCGAGTGGAAGCCTCGTTCCGACGCCGGGTGCAGCGAACGATTGCCCGGCTCGAGGACGAAACCGGGAGCCTGGACGCGACCTGGTTCGGGCGGCGGTTCATCGAACGACGCCTGAAGGTCGGCGACTCGATCGTCGTCAGCGGCAAGCTCCGACGTTTCGGCTACCGGATGACGCTCGATAACCCGGAATTCCAGGCCGACGACGGTGCGGCGCTGCTGCACGCCGGCCGGATCGTCCCGATCTATCGACTGACCGCTGGACTGACGTCGGCGTCGCTCCGGCGCGCCGTGCGCGGTGCGCTCGATGCCACGGCGGCCGCGTATCCCGAATACCTCCCGCCCGACATTCGATCCGACGCGTCGCTGATCAGCATCGGCGAGGCTGTCGAGGAGGCCCACTATCCGACGAGCTTCGAGCGACGCGATGCAGCGCTCCGGCGCCTTGCGTTCGACGAACTCCTCGCCCTCCAGGTCGGCATGGTCGGCCGTCGACGGTCCCGGGTCGGTGAGCACGGTGAGCCGATTGTGATCTCCGACGAGCAGGGGCAATCGATCAGGGACGCGCTCGAGGCCGCACTCTCGAGCAAGATCGGTCGAGGGGTTTCCCTGACCACGGATCAGTCGGTCGCGATCGACGTCATTCGCGAGGATCTGGCCGGCACTTCGCCGATGCTCCGGCTCCTCCAGGGTGACGTCGGATCCGGCAAGACCGCGGTCGCGGCCTGGGGGCTTGCCGCAACCGCGCTGTCAGGTCGACAGGGCGCGCTGCTGGCGCCGACCGACCTCCTGGCGCGGCAACACCAGCGCACGCTGATCGACCTCCTGAGTCCACTTGGCATTGGCGTTGAGCTCCTCACCGGGTCGCTGAAAGCGGCAGATGCTGACCGGACCCGGGACCTGCTCCGCTCGGGCCTTGCGAAGGTCGTCGTTGGAACGCACGCGCTGATCTCCGAGTCGGTGGAGTTCGCGGACCTCGCGTTCGCGATCGTCGACGAACAGCATCGGTTCGGGGTGGAGCAGCGGGCGGCCCTGGAGGCGAAGGGGGGAAGCGTCCCGCATGTGTTGCTGATGACCGCGACCCCGATTCCACGGACCCTCGGTCAGGTCCTGTACGCGGACCTCGATGTCACCGACCTCCGCACCCCGCCGGTGGGACGCGTGGCCGTCCGCACCGGGATCCGTGGCTTCGATGATCTTGACGGCACGTGGGACCGGGTCCGAAGCGAGGCGGCACGGGGCAATCGCACGTTCGTCGTCGTCCCCCTGATCGTGGAGAGCGAGACAGCGGACGAACCGGCGCTTGATCTGTTCGGGCTGCCGGACGAATCGGTGATCGCGTCGACGGCGGTTGCGGCCGAGGCAGAGGCCGTCCGCCTTCGCGAATTGCTCGCCCCCCTCCAGGTGGGCCTCGTGCATGGGCGACTGAAGGCGGCCGACCGCGACGCCGAGATGGCTCGGTTCCGCGATGGCGCGGTCGATGTCCTCGTCGGAACGACCGTCGTGGAGGTCGGTGTGGACGTGCCCGAGGCGACGATGATGATCATCCAGAGCGCCGACCGGTTTGGGCTCGCCCAACTCCACCAGCTGCGTGGCCGGGTAGGGCGGGGGACCGAGGAGTCGTTCTGCGTCCTCGTCTCGGATTCGACCGATGAGACGGCACGGGCGCGCCTCGCCGCCATCCGCGATGAACGTGACGGGTTCACCCTCGCCGAAAAGGACTGGGAACTGCGGCGCGAGGGTGATGTCCTCGGTTTCGAACAGAGTGGGCTCCCCGGGCTTCGGGTCGCGTCGCTTCAGCGCGATGCCGATCGTGTCTTGGCCGTCCAGGCCCGCGAGGTCGCCGAGGCGCTTCTGGCTCCCGATGGAACGCTCCGGGCGGGCCACGACGCGCTGGCCCACGAACTACGTTCCGGGTGGCTCGCCCCGATCGCCCGCGCCGACGCGGAGTCAGGCGCGTGACTTCGGCGCGCGACGGCGCCGGACGGGTCATCGCCGGATCGGCGCGCGGGATGCGCCTGGTTGCTCCCGGCGAGATGACCCGCCCGCTATCGGATCGCGTCAAGCAGACGCTGTTTGCGATCCTCGAGCCCGCCCTGCGCGGGGCGACGGTCCTGGATCTGTTTGCGGGCAGTGGCGCCGGAGGCATCGAGAGCCTCTCGCGCGGGGCGGATCGCGCGATCTTCGTGGAGCAGAACGGGGTGGCGGTAGCGAGTATCACCGAGAACCTCACGCGGGCGCACCTGGCTGGCCCGAATGCCCGGATCGTCCAGCGTGAGGCGATCGCGTGGCTGCGTTCGGCGGACGCGCTGGCGCACGGTCCGATTGCCATAGCCCTCGTCGACCCGCCCTACGACCGGACCGAACTCCTGCAGTCGGCTCTCGAGCTGCTCGGTGCCGATACATCCCCGATGGCCGATGGCGCGCTCGTGGTTGCCAAGCACTTCTGGCGAGTCCAGCCAGGGGACCGGATCGGGCTGCTAGCATCGGAGCGAGTTCGACGGTTCGGCGATACCGCACTCACCTTCTATCGCATGGCCAACAGGACGGAGGCGCAGCCGTGAGGACCGCGGTCTACCCCGGATCGTTCGATCCGGTCACGAATGGTCATCTCGACGTGCTCGGACGAGCCCTGGCTGTCTACGACCGCGTCGTGGTCGCCGTGATCGCCAATCCGCGCAAGCAGCCCTTGCTGACCGTGGCCCAGCGCATCGCCGTCCTGGGCGATTCGATCCGCGAGGCCGGACTGCCCGCCGCGCGGATTGAGGTCGTGTCATTCGATGGCCTGACCGTAGACGCAGCGCGGGCGCACGGCGGCAGTTCGATTGTCCGGGGCCTCCGGGCCGTGTCCGATTTCGAGGTCGAGATGCAGTTGGCCCACAACAATCGAAAGCTTGCCCCGGACCTGGATACGGTCTTCTTCATGACGGCCGTCGAGCACGGCTATGTGAGTTCCAGCCTGGTCAAGGAGATCGCATCGTTCGGGGGTGACGTCTCGGGGATGGTGCCCCGGAGCGCTGCGGACGCGATCAACGGCGCGTTCGGTCGCGATCAATCCACGACCAGCGTGCGATAATCGCCGCTGACTCGCCCCTGCTGGAGGTTAGCGCCCTGGACATCATCTTCCTCCTCGAGCGGCTCGAATCCCTGATCTCGAGTGGCAAGTCATTGCCGCTGACGCGGAACGCGGTCGTCGATCGGGACGGAATCCTCGATCTCATCGATCAGCTCCGGGTTGCCATTCCCGAGGAAGTGCGTGCTGCCAAGCGCATCAACGCCGAGGGTGAGCGGATCATCGAGAAGGCCGACGATGAGGCGCGCAGCATCACGAGCCGGGCCCAGGAGCAGGCGGCATTCCTGATCGGCGAGCGCGGGTTGCTTGAGCGTGCCGAGAACGAGGGACTCGAGATCATCGCCGAAGCGCGATCACAGGCCGAGGCGGTCCGGGCCGGTGCCGACGACTACGCCCTGGGCATGCTCGAGGCGCTTGAGCTCGAAGTCGGCAAGGCACTGGCCGGTGTCCAGAAAGGGATCGCGGTCCTCGACGAGCGACGTGCCGATCTCGCCGCGGCTGAGGTGGACGCGTCCTTCGTGGGCGCCGACGACGATGGACTCGAGGTCTACGACGAGGCCGAGACTGATCCTGACGAGGACGTACCGACCTACCAGTGATGGGCAGCCCTGGCCTGAAGGTTCCCCTCGCTGCGTTCCTGGCCGAATCCGCGGGCTCGGTACGGCACCTGGAGATCGACCCGACCACGATCGAACTGGACGATGATCTCGTGCTCGATGGTCCCATCTCAGGCACGCTCGAGCTGTCACGGACCAATCGGGGCATCTTCATTCGCGGCGACCTTCGAACGACGTTGTCGATGGACTGCTCACGCTGCCTCGGACCGGCGACCGTGGCCCTGGTGCCCGTCATCCGCGAGGAAGTCCTCCCGGCCATCGACCCGGTGACGGGCCAGGCGGTCGATCCATCGATCGAACCCGACGTGATGCGCCTGTCGGCCCACCACGAACTGGACGTCGAGTCGCTGCTGCGCGAGGCGGTCTCCCTGTCGGCTCCCATCGCGCCGCTCTGTCGGCCCGACTGTCCAGGGTTGTGCCCGGAATGCGGTGCACGGATGGCCGACGGGCATCCGCCGCACGACATCGACGATATCGACCCCCGGCTGGCCGCGCTCCGGGGCTTTCGGGTCGACGCCGACGCCAAGAACGAGTAGACTCCGCGCTCGGTCCCTCGCCCGTGCGCTCTGGGCCAGCTGTCCTTCGACCTTGAACATGGCGTCGCGGTGCGCGACGCAGCGGATCCGGCCATCACGCGGTGAAGGGCCACCGAAAGGAGCAATACGACACCATGGGTGTGCCAAAGAGACGTGCCTCTCACGCTCGACAGGGAGACCGTCGCGCGCATCTGGCCATCGAGCTCCCGAGGCTCGAGGAGTGCTCGCACTGTCATCAGCCGAAGCAGGGCCATCGAGCCTGCCCGAACTGCGGGTTCTACGGCGGCCGACAGGTGCTCGAGCTGAAGACGTCCAAGGACGAGCCCGCGTCCTGATCCGGTGACCAACCTCGCCGTCGCGCCGGAGTCGGACGCCACCGGGGTTCGAATCGCCGTGGATGCGATGGGCGGAGACCACGGTCCGGCGGAAGTCGTCCCCGGTGCCCTCGATCACGCACGCGCCCATCCGGAGGACACGGTCCTCCTCGTTGGTGACGAAGCGCAGATCCGGGCCATCGCCGGTGAGCTCCCTCGCAACACCAGGATCGTCCACGCCTCGCAGGTGATCGAGATGGACGAGCACCCGGCCCGCGCGCTGCGTGAGAAGAAGGACGCGTCCGTCCTCGTTGCCTGTGAGCTCGTGCGCAAGGGTGACGCCGACGCTGTCCTGACCGCCGGCCATACCGGTGCGGCGATGGCCGCGGCCGTCCTCCGAATCGGCCGGCTGCCCGGTGTCGACCGACCCGCGCTCGCTGTTCAGATGATCCGAAAGGGCGCGCCGTTCGTGCTCCTCGATATCGGCGCCAACCCCGATTCGAGTGCCGAGAACCTCGCCCAGTACGCGCGAATGGGCGCGATCTTCGCCGAGCGCGTCCTGCATATCGAGAACCCGCGGGTCGCGCTCCTGTCTATCGGCGAGGAGAAGGGCAAGGGCGATCTCCGCATCCAGCAGGCGACGGAATTGCTTGACCTGTCCGGACTCAACTTCGTCGGCAACGTCGAGGGGCGTGACCTGACCGGAACTCTGGCCGATGTCGTGGTGACCGATGCCGTGGCCGGCAACGTGGTCATCAAGTTCTTCGAGGGTCTCTCGACCTTCATCTTCGATCTCTTCCGCGCTGAGTTCGGTGGCTCGCTTCGGGGAAAGCTTGCCTACCTGCTCTTCCGGCCCTCGATCGGGCGGATCCGATCAGTCTTCGACTACGAACGAGCAGGCGGGTCGCCGCTCCTCGGGGTTCGGGGGTCGGTCATCATCACTCACGGAAGTGCCCGGCGTCGGATGATCGGTTTTGGGTGCGGGGTCGCTGCCGACACCGCACGGACCCGCGTCCCGGATCTCATCGCGGCCGCACTGCTGGAGGCGTCGGAGCGTGCAAAGGCGGCAGCGCCATCCGGAGACGCCGGCGACAGCGAACCGGGCGCGTCACCAGAAGACGCAGCATCGACCACCGCACCAGTCCTGGAGCCCGGCACATGAACGGTCCCGTTCTTTCGGTCGGCCGAGGAGTCATCGTCGAGGTGGCGCGCTCTGCGGCCCTCGAGGTCCCCGGCGTCCTCCGAGTTGCGCGTGCTGGGCCGGCGTGGCGGTCCTTCTTTCTCGGCCCGGCCGTGGCGGTCCGGACCCATGACGATCGCGTGGACGTGCGCCTGTGGGTCGTCGCGCGCCCCGGTGCCCGCCTATCGGCCGTCGGCGCCGAAGCGCGGGCCGCGGTCGCCGGTTCGATCGAGCGGCTGCTCGGACTCCATCTGGGTTCCGTCACGGTGATCGTCGATGGCATCGGCGGCTGACCGCCTTCGAAGTCGAAGGGCCGCGCGCAGGACCGCGCTGGCAGCGATCTTCGAGGCCGAATTCGGGCAGCGCACGGCGGTCGCCGTCCTGGAGCGGGACCTCGCCACATCGGAGGGTGACCCCGAGACCGCGGAGCTCGCCCGAAGACTGGTGGATCTGGTCGTGGAACACCGGGACACCATCGACATCCGGATCGGGGAAGTCGCACCGCGCTATCCGGTCGTGTCGCTCGCCCGGATGGACCGCGCGCTGCTTCGATGCGCCATTGGTGAGGTGCTACACTCGGCCACGCCGGCCCGGGTGGCGATCGCCGAGTGGGTCGAACTGGCGAGAACCTACAGCGGAGATCCGATGCGTCGTTTGATGAACGGCGTACTTGGTCAGATCGCACGAGACACCCCCGGCGGCTGACCGCCGGTCCGAAGCCCCAGGAGGACCCAAGTGGCAACAACGTACGAACGACTCAAGAAGCTTGTTGTCGAGCAGCTCGGCGTGGACGAGGAGCAGGTCACTCCGGAGGCGTCCTTCGTCGATGACCTGAACGCGGATTCCCTCGATCTGGTCGAGCTCATCATGAGCCTCGAGGAGGAGTTCGGGACCGAGATCTCCGACGAGGATGCGGAGCGGATCCGGACCGTCCAGGATGCCGCTGACTACATCGACGAGCGGTCCTCCTGAGGGTTCGCCCTCTCACAACCGGCATTACGCCAGTAGCCCGGGTCCACGCCGTCCACGTGGCCCGGATCGATGAGTTCATCGATGGCCTTGCACTGCCAATCGTTGATCGCGCGCTGATTGCCCAGGCCCTGACCCATGCTTCGTGGCTGCATGAGCATCCCGGCGAGGCGGTCGGCCACAATGAGCGACTCGAATTCCTTGGCGACGCCGTGATCGGCATTGTCATCTCGCAGGAGCTCTACCGACGCTACCCGACGGACGACGAGGGGCTGCTGTCTTCGCGCCGCGCCGCAATCGTCAGCACGCCCGGACTGGCCAGGATCGCGGAACGGGTCGGGATCGGTAATGCCCTCCGGCTTGGCGAAGGCGAGGCGTCACGTGGCGGCCGAGCGAGGCCCCTGCTGCTGGCGTCCGGGCTGGAAGCATTGGTCGGCGCCCTCTT
>JBDTOJ010000082.1:0-16249 GCA_039933295.1 Chloroflexota bacterium | reverse complement strand
TGTTCCTGACGCGGGTCCTCCGGATGTTCGGGTACGGGTTCCTGGCCGTCGTCCTCGTCCTGTACCTCGCGGCTCTCGGGCTTGAGGCGTTCGCGATCGGCGCCATCCTCACGCTGACCCTCGTTGGGGACACCCTCATCTCCCTCTGGCTGACCACGAACGCCGACCGAATCGGGCGCCGACGCGTCCTCGTCATCGGGTCGCTATTGATGCTGGGTGCGGGGCTGCTCTTCGCGGCCACGAGCTGGGTTCCACTGCTGATTCTGGCCGCGACGATCGGAGTCATCAGCCCGACCGGCAACGAAGTCGGCCCGTTCCTCGCCGTCGAGCAGGCGGCGCTCAGCCAGGCGACTCCGGACAAGCGCCGGACGCCGACGTTCGCCTGGTACAACCTCGCCGGATACGTGGCAACGGCGAGCGGGTCGCTTGCTGCCGGGGTGCTTGCTCAGGTGCTGCTCGGGTCAGGGTTCGCGCCGGTCGCTGCCTACCGGGCGATCGTCGTCGGCTACGCCGTTGTCGGGCTGGCCATGGCTGTGGTCTTCTCGCGGGTCGGCCCGGGCGTCGAGGCGCCGGTCATGCCGCCCGCCGACGACGGAATTCGACGCCGACTCGGCCTTGGTCGATCGAAGGGCATCGTGGCGCGCCTGTCCGTCCTGTTCTCTCTCGACAGCTTTGCCGGCGGCTTCGTGCCCCAGAGCCTCATGGCCTACTGGTTCCACCTCAAGTTCGGGGTCGAGCCCGCGGTCCTTGGCACGATCTTCTTCGGAGCCAATCTGCTCGCCGCTGTGTCGTCCCTGTCAGCCTCGCGGATCGCGGCGCGAATCGGCCTCGTGAACACGATGGTCTTCACGCATCTGCCCTCGAATATCCTGCTGATCCTGGTCCCGCTCATGCCGACGCTCCCGCTCGCGATCCTGGTCCTGCTGCTCCGATTCTCGCTCAGCCAGATGGACGTGCCGACGCGCCAGTCCTACGTGATGGCCGTGGTGGAGCCTGATGAGCGGGCTGCGGCGGCGGGCGTTACCGGCATCGCCCGAACCACGGGCGCCGCGCTTTCACCGGCACTGTCCGCGCCACTCATCGCGAGTGCCGGGCTCACTACGCTCCCGTTTGTCATTGCCGGGGGCCTGAAGATCGCCTACGACCTATTGCTGTGGCGGGCATTTCGCGCCAGGCCGGCACCCGAGGAACGGAAGGGCTGAGCCCAGGTTTTCGCCCTAGATCGCCTTCTTCGGACGGCCCGGCATACCGAGGCGCCACCAGATGAAGAGGGCCACGCCGACCACGACGATCACGGCAATGGCCAGGTCGAACGGCTGGAGCGCGTGGCGGATATCGACCCAGCGGGCGCCGAGCTGCTGGCCAGCGAAGACCAGAAGGATCGACCACAGGAAGGCCCCGGCCGTCGAGTAGAAGATGAACTTGCCGAGGTGCATCCGGGCGACGCCGGCCGGGAACGAGATGAACGTTCGGACGACAGGCAGGAGCCGGCTGAAGAATGCGGTGGCAGGTCCGTACTTCTGGAAGAAGTGGTCCGCCAGCTCGATCTCGTGCGGCCGGATCAGGAGGTACTTCCCCCAGCGCTCGAGAAACGGTCGCCCGCCCCACGCCCCGATGGCATAGCCGATCAGCGAACCGAGCGTGTTCCCGATGGTCGCGAAGATCACCACGATCCAGAACTCCCAGCGGCCACCGGTCAGTGGTTCGAGCGCGCTCGGATCGGACACCAGGAACCCGGCGTACGGGAGGATGAGCTCTGATGGCAGCGGAACCATGGCTGACTCGATCGCCATCGCGACCATCACGCCGAGGTAGCCGACCGCTCCGTACAGCGAGTTCAGGAACGGGATCACGATCTGGTCGATAAAGGCGAGCACGGGTCTCCTCGTTCGGGAACCAGGCGCAATTGCCCGGTGCGGGGGTGCCGGATGCGGAACCCCGGCGACGGGGACGCGGGGAGCATAGCCCGACTATCCTGCCTGCGTGACTGAACCCCATCACCGGCCGAGCAATGACGGGACGAATGCCCGACGCGTGGTGGGCGCCGCCCCTGCCGGCGCCGCCCCTGCCGGCCCTGTCGTTCTGACCGGCGCTGACCTCACGGTCGACGATGTCGAGGCCGTGGCTCGCCACGGGTCGCATGCGGTTCTCGATGAGCACGCACGTGCCCGCGTTCAGGAAGCCCGCGATGTGATCGAACGGCTCGTCGCCGAGGGTGCCGTCGTGTACGGCGTCACGACCGGATTCGGGGCACTCGCTGACCGAACGATCGCCGCAGCCGATGTCGAGCGGCTCCAGGAGAACCTCCTGATGAGTCACGCGGCAGGCGTCGGGGATCCGCTGGCGCGCGATGTCGTTCGGGCGATGCTCCTGCTTCGAGCCAACACGATCGCGCTGGGCCATTCCGGTGCCCGCCCCGAGGTCATCGATCGGTTGCTCGACTTCATCCGGCTGGGCATCCATCCCGTGGTGCCGGCGCAGGGCTCGGTCGGGGCATCGGGCGATCTCGCGCCGCTGGCCCATCTCTCGCTCCCGCTGATCGGGCGGGGCCATGTGGAATTCGGGGGCCGGGTCATGGCCGCGCGCGAGGCTCTCGCCCAGGCCGGCATCGAACCCCTCGTCCTCGGGCCCAAGGAGGGCCTGGCGCTCCTCAACGGAACCCAGCTCATGTCGGCGCTCGGGGCCCTGCTGCTCGCGGATGCGGACCGACTCGTTCGAACGGCCAGCACCGTGGCCGCGATGACGGTCGAGGCCATGCTCGGGACCGACATCGCGTTCTCGGCCGCCTACCAACTGGCCCGACCGCACCCCGGGCAGATTGCGGTCGCCGCGGAATTGCGCGGTCTCCTGCGAGATTCGGGACTTCAGACTTCGCATCACGCGTCGGCGCACAAGGTCCAGGACCCGTACTCCCTGCGCTGTGTGCCGCAGGTTCACGGTGCGGTTCGCGATGCGCTCGATCATCTGCGCCGCATCCTCGACATCGAGCTCAATTCCGCGACGGACAACCCGCTCGTCTTCCCAGGCGGCGGCGTCGCCGACCCTTCCGCGCTGGCCACAGGCGGTGGGTTGGTCATCTCGGGTGGCAACTTTCATGGCGAGCCGATCGCCCTCGCACTGGACTTCGCGAAGCTGGCGATTTCCGAGCTCGGTGCCATCAGCGAACGGCGCACGGCGCTGCTCCTCGACCCCCATCTCAACGGCGGGCTGCCAGCCTTCCTCGCTCCGTCGTCGGGTCTCGACTCGGGGCTGATGATCCTCCAGTACACGGCGGCGGCCCTCGCTTCGGAGAACAAGGTCCTGGTCCATCCGGCGAGCGCGGATTCGATCCCGACCAGCGCCAACCAGGAAGACCACGTCTCGATGGGCCCGATCGCCGGGCGCCACGCGCGGACCGTGCTGGCGCACGTGGAACAGATCCTCGCGATCGAGGCACTCTGCGCCGCACAGGCGCTCGATCTGCGGCTGGCGGGCATGCCCGGGGTGCACGCCGGTGCTGGTGTGCGAGCCGCCCATGACCTCGTCCGAACGCAGGCAACGCATGTCGACGAGGATCGTGAGCCTGGTCCGGATCTCGCTGCCGCGGCCGCGCTCGTGCGCAGCGGGGCTCTTGCGGCGCTTGCCGGACCCGCGACCGCTTCCGCAGCGGCAACGGATCGCCACGGATAGGCGCGATGCCGGACATCACGATCATCGACATCAGGGATGCCGAGGGATTTGCCCGGATCCCACCGTGCGTCGATCCCGGCTTCGATCACCGAAGCTGCGATTACTGGGAGGACGGAGATCGCGGCTCGCGGGCCGCTCGCCTGTCCTGGTGGGATCCGGCTGCGCCACCCGTGCCGGCCGCACCTGCCGCGAACTCGAATCCATTCGCACCGGCGCCAAAGGGCCCGGCATTCAACCCGTTCGCGACAGGCGGAAAGCGCGCGTCGTTCAACCCATTCGGTGACGACGATGACGACGGCCCGGCCGACAATCCGTTTGCGCCGGTTCGGGATATGGGTCCGATCATCGGGGCCGATCAGCCCCGCAAGCTCCAGCTCCTCGGCAGGGGTCTGCGCGTCTTCGGGACCTACGCCAAGGTGCTCGAAGTCGACGGCCGACCCGCGATCTACTCCCAGTTCGGACCACTCTCGGCCTACCCACGAGCCCAGCGTGTCCGCGAGCTCTATCCACGCCTGCCCGCCGCGCCGCTGCCCGCGGTCATCACCTGCATCGCTGCAACAGCCGAGGCTCGTGGAGCGGGTTTGGCCGGCACGCTCGTCGCCGCCATCTGCGAGGACCTCGCCGGACGCGGGTTCGCGGCAGTGGAGACGTATCCGGAGCCGGGTGTTCGCGAGGACGGGACCAGCGCGGCGACGGTCGAATTCTGGGTCCGGGCGGGATTCGAGACCGCCATCGACGATCCACGCTTCCCCGTCATGCGCCGAGAACTGTGACGATCGGCCGGCCGAGCCTCCGTGCCCAGGCGGTGGCGGCAACCCTCGCCATCGCCCTCGCGGCGTGCGGACCTGCGCCGAGCGTCGCCCCGACCCGAACGGACGCGCCGATTGCCAGTCCGACCCAGCATCTGCCCACGGGCACGCCAAGCGTCGAGCCATCGTCGTCCGTTGCCATCGACGCATCGCTCCTGGCGATTCTCCCGGCAAGGGTCGACGGGATCGAGGTCGTCGAGAGCCCCGAGGCCGAAATCGCAGCCCTTGCCGGACCCGAACTGGCAGCAGTCGGGTCCGCGATGGCGGCCGGGATCGCGGTCGACGCGACCTCTGGCCAGTTCGTCTACGCGGTCGTGGTTCGTCTCGAACCGGGTGCGGTCACGGACGCCGTGTTCCGGGATTGGCGCGACTCCTACGACGAAGGCGCCTGTTCGCAGGCTGCCGGAGTGACGGGAAAGGCGGAAGCCCAGATTGGCGGTCGGACCGTCTACATCGGGTCATGCGGTGGTGGTGTCCTGACATATCACGTCTGGCTCGCCGATCAGGGCATCCTGATTTCGGCATCGGCGGTCGGAGATCGACGGCTCGGGGAAGCGCTCATGGGGAACCTCCGGCCCTAGCTGACGCGCGGGTTCGGCCTCCGCGTCTGGTCACCCACGAACCGCGGCCCTACCGTGCGCCGTCGAACCCCGCTCGATCCGAACCCGCCCTACGATGCGCGCATGACCGACACGATCGTTCCCGGCCCCCGACCCGTCCGCGCCCCGCGCGGCACCGAGCTGTCCTGCCGCGGCTGGCAGCAGGAAGCGGTCCTCCGGATGCTCATGAACAACCTCGACCCCGAGGTTGCCGAGGACCCGGATCACCTCGTGGTCTACGGCGGAACCGGACGCGCCGCCCGTTCCTGGGCCGCCTTCGATGCGATCGTCCGGGAGCTTCGCAACCTCGCCGATGACGAGACGCTCCTCGTCCAGAGCGGCAAACCCGTGGGTGTCGTGCGAACCCACGAATGGGCGCCGCGCGTCCTCATCGCGAATTCCAACCTCGTCGGGAAATGGGCGACGTGGGACGTGTTCCGGGATCTTGAGCGGCAGGGCCTGATGATGTACGGCCAGATGACCGCCGGGTCGTGGATCTACATCGGGACCCAGGGGATCCTCCAGGGCACCTACGAGACCTTCGCGGAACTGGCACGCCAGCACTTCGACGGGACGCTCGCCGGTCGCGTCGTCCTGACGGCGGGCCTGGGCGGGATGGGCGGGGCGCAGCCGCTGTCGGTGACGATGAACGGCGGCGTCTGCCTGGCGATCGAGGTCGATGAGCATCGGGCACGGCGCCGACTCGAGATCGGCTATGTCGACGCACTGACCCATGATCCAGCCGAGGCGCTGGCGACGGCACGGGCATGGGCTGCCGCGGGTGAGGCGAAGTCCATTGCGCTCGTCGGCAACGCCGCGGAGATCGAGCCTGCCTGGGCGAAGGCCGGGGAGCATTTCGATGTGGTCACGGACCAGACCTCGGCCCATGATGCTCTCGGCGGGTACATCCCCGCGGAGATCTCGCTGGGCGATGCCGCGACGCTGCGCGAGTCCCAGCCTGACGAATACGTGAAGCGCTCGGTCCGCGCGATGGCGGATCATGTCCGGGCGATGCTCGCGTTCCAGGACGCGGGAGCCGTGGTATTCGACTACGGCAACAACCTTCGGGCCCAGGCGGTGGACGGCGGCGTCGAGAATGCCTTCGACTACCCGGGCTTCGTGCCGGCCTTCATCCGCCCCCAGTTCTGCGAGGGCCGAGGTCCCTTCCGCTGGGTGGCCCTCTCTGGGGACCCTGCCGATATCCTGCGGACCGACCGCGCGATCCTCGAGCTCTTCCCCGACGATGAGGGCCTGCGTCGCTGGATCGAGATGGCCCATGAGCGGGTCCCGTTCCAGGGCCTCCCGGCACGGATCTGCTGGCTGGGCTATGGCCAGCGGGCGAAGGCGGGCCTCGCATTCAACGAGCTGGTGCGAACCGGCGAGGTCAGCGCCCCGATCGTCATCGGGCGGGACCACCTCGACTCCGGGTCAGTGGCATCACCCAATCGCGAGACCGAGGCGATGCTCGACGGCTCAGACGCGGTCGCCGACTGGCCGCTCCTCAACGCACTGGTGAATACCGCCGCCGGGGCAACCTGGGTCAGCATCCACCATGGAGGCGGCACCGGGATCGGCTATTCGCAGCATGCGGGCATGGTGGTCGTCGCCGATGGCACGGAGCTCGCGGCCCGAAAGCTGGAGCGCGTCCTCACGACGGATCCGGCGATGGGCGTCCTGCGCCATGTCGATGCTGGCTACGAACGGGCCGTCGAGGTGGCCCGCGAGCGCGGTGTCCACGTCCCGATGCTGGACTGAGGGGGTCCCTCCGCGACTACGCGGCGGGTGTCCCGTCCACCGGTTCGGGCATCGTCACGAGGTGGCGGACCGGTGACAGCGTCACGGGCACGAACGCGATCAACCCGCCCAGGGCGCCGATCCAGATCGTCTCGTGCAGTCCGATGGTCTGGCCGAGCACACCACCGATGATGGCGCCGATCGGCATGGTGCCCCAGACGATGAACCGCATGGTCGCGTTCATCTTGCCCTGCATCCGCTGCGGAGTGATCGCCTGGCGCAAGCTCACTTGATTGATATTCCAGGCAACGCCGCAGAACCCGCCCAGGAACGAGCCGAGGGCCAGGCCCTGGAAGATTAGGTCGTCGGGTGCCGCGGCCACGGGCAGGCCCGACAGGCTGAAACCGAACGCCATGGCCACCAGCATCCGTCCGACGCCGAACCGCTTGGTGAGCCTGCCGGTGATCAGAGCAGCGATCAGGACCCCGACGGATCCGATCGAGAAGGCGAAGCCGATGTGGGCGGCGGTGAGCCCGCGCTCACGGACGAGGTACAGGATGAGGATTGCGCCGCCGACGTTGCCAAAGAAGTTCGACGTGCCCGTGGTCGCCGCGATCGAACGCAGCCACTGGTGCCCGGTGACGTAGCGCAGGCCTCCTGCGATCTCCTTGCGCATGGACGGCTTCGGCCCGGTGCTCTCATCGTGCGGTTCGATCGGCGGCTCGGCCTTGCGGATGGCGAAGACGAAGATCGCGGACGACACGAACGAGAGGGCGTCGAGGAGGATCGCGATCGGGGCCTTCAGGATCCCGATGAGGATGCCTGCTGCACCCGGGCCGAGGATCTGGGCCGCCGACCTCGTGGTTTCGAGCTTCGAGTTCCCGTCGACGAGCTGATCGCGATCAACGATCGACGGCAGGTAGCTCTGGTAGGCGACATCGAAGAAGACCGTCAGGCAACCCGTCACGAACCCGACGACGTAGAGCTGCCAGATCGTCAATCCACCGAGCACATAGGCGATCGGGATCGAGATCAGCGCGAGGGCCCGACCAACGTCGCCGATGATCAGGATCGGTCGCCGCGGCAGTCGATCCACCCACACGCCGGCGGGCAGGCTGAGGAAGATGAAGGGCAGGAATTCGATGGTCGTCAGCAGACCAAACTCGAACGGCGAGACATTGAGGATCGTGGCCGCCACGAGCGGCAGCGCAAGGCCCGTGACCTGACTTCCGAACTGGCTGACGGTCTCGGCAGTCCACAGCTTCAGGAAATCGGGATGGCGCAGGAGGCTGCGGCTCGGCGCGCGACCTTCAGCTGGGGGCATGAATCCCTCCGTGGGACGAACGGAATACGGGGCGCGGTCCTCGGTGGGTGAAGTGTATCGCCGGGACAGTTCAGGTCAACGGCCGATCGAGGCACCGTCAGCGCACGGGTCTGTCACGATACCGGGCATGCTGATCGAGTCAGTCCCCAACTACTCCGAGGGTCGCCGCATGGCGGTCGTCGATGCCCTGGCTGCCGCGGTGACCGGAACCTCGGGCGCGTACCTCCTCGACCGCACGAGCGACGCATCCCACAACCGATCCGTCCTGACGATCGCGGGCGAGGCCGACGCGGTGATGCGCGCCCTCGAGGCGACGATCGAAGTCGCGATTGGCGACATCGACATGGAGCAGCACACCGGTGAGCACCCGCGCATCGGGGCCATCGATGTCATCCCGTTCGTGCCCCTCGGGGACACGACGCTCGACGATACGATCGACCTGGCGACTTCGTTCGGGGCCCGCATCGCGGACCGGTTCGAGATCCCCGTCTACCTCTACGCGCGAGCGGCACGACGCACCGATCGCGCCCGACTGGCCGATGTTCGCCGCGGTGGGTACGAGGGGCTCCGTGACGAGATTGCCCAGAACGGTCGGGGGCCGGACTTCGGTCCGTCCCGGACGCATCCGCGGGCCGGTGCCGTTGCCGTCGGCGCGCGGCCGTTTCTGATCGCCTGGAACATCAACCTCGAATCGGCCGACGTCGAGCTCGCCAAGCGCATTGCCCGCCGGGTGCGCGAATCGGGCGGCGGCCTGCCCGCCGTTCAGGGCAACGGGTTCATGATCGATGAGCTCGGCTGTGCCCAGGTCTCGATGAACCTCCTCGATTTTGCGACGACGCCGATGTGGCAGGTCTGGGAAGAGGTGCGGGCCCTGGCAGCCGATGATGGCGTCCGCCTCCGCGAATCGGAACTCATTGGGCTGGCGCCGCTCGCCGCCCTGATGGACGTCGCCGATCATGCCGGAGCCGACCGCGATGCGCCCGTTGAGGAACGCTTCGCCGCTGCGGCTGACTACCTCCAGTTGCGCGATCCCGATCCGGCGATGGCCCTCGAAGTCCGTCTCGCCGCGGCGCAGTCCGCCGCGGCCGGGGCAGCCGGGTCAGCGAGCCGCGGCGCTTCGGAGCGTGCGCCCGGCGCCATCGGAGACGCGTCCGGATGAGCGGCCTCCGCGTGATCCAGGGCGGTCGCGCCGGGGAGGGCCAGCCGGGCCTGCTCATCGAAGGAGCGGCCGAGGTCGTCACGATGGCCGGCGGAATCCGCCGCGGCTCCGGGCAGGACGACGCCTCGCTGGTGACCGGCCCGGGCGATCCGCATGGTGACGACGCGCCAGTCGTCGCGTGCTGGGAGGGTCGGATCCTGGGCGTTGGTCCCCGGGCCGACCTGTTCCGCGTCCTCGAAGGTGGCGGCTACCCGCTCCAGCGCTTCGTGCGTGTCGACGCGGCCGGGGGAACGGTCACTCCGGGGCTCGTGGACCCGCACACCCACCTGCTGTTCGCCGGCTCCCGCGAAGGTGAACTGGTCCTCCGCCAGCGGGGTGCCGACTACATGGAGATCCTCGCCGCGGGCGGCGGCATCCTGTCCACGGTTGCTGCCACGCGAGCCGCATCGGTCGAGGCACTCGAGGACCACGGGCGCCGCTGGCTCGGCGAGATGCTCAACCACGGGACCACGACGATCGAGGCCAAATCCGGCTACGGCCTGGACCTCGCCACGGAGCTCCGACTCCTTGACGTGGCGTTTCGACTAGGCGCCGAGGGACCGGTCGATGTCCTTCCGACCTGGCTCGGCGCCCATGCCGTGCCTGCCGAATTCCGATCGCGCCCGGACGGGACCGAGGCCTACGTCCGGCACTGCATCGACGAGCAGCTCCCGGGCGTCGCAGCGCAGGGCCGGGCCAGATTTGCGGATGTGTTCTGTGAGCGCGGCGTCTTCGATCCCGATCAATCGCGGCGCGTCCTCGAGGCCGCCGCGCGCTACGGATTGCTGCCGCGCCTCCACGCCGACGAAATCGTCCCGAGCGGCGGGGCCGAGCTGGCCGCCGAGATCGGGGCGCTGTCCGCGGATCACCTGGCCGCGCCGTCGGCGGCCGGCATCGATGCGCTCGCCGGTGCCGCGGAAACGGAGCATCCGGTCGTCGCCACACTCCTGCCCGCCACGACCTGGTTCCTCATGCACGATGACTTCGCGCCGGCACGGACGCTGATCGAGCGCGGCGTGCCGGTGGCCCTGGCAACCGACTTCAACCCAGGAACGTCACCGACGCCGAGCCTGCTGCATGTCCTCACCGTCGCCTGCCTCGAGTTGAAGTTGACCCCATCGGAGGCCCTTGCGGCGGTCACGATCAATGCCGCCCACGCGCTGGGTCAGGGTGACGAGATTGGTTCCATCGAGGCCGGCAAGGCCGCGGACCTCGTGATCTGGCGGGTACCGACGCATCGACAGCTGCCGTATTGGCCAGCGGCCGATCTTGTCCGAGCCGTGATCAAGCGTGGCCACGTGGTCGTGGAGCACCCGGGAGCCTGATCAACGGGCTGCGCGCGTATGCGGAGCCGAGAACGAAAGCGGTCAGACCTTGCCGCGCGACTCCAGCAGGACGGTCGTGACTTCCTGGGGGAGCGTCGAGATGGTCACCGAGAGCTTCGATTGTGGCGCCGACACGCCACCCATTTCGTGGAAGAACAGCGAGACGGCTTCCGCGCAGTCGGCCTCGTCGGCGCAGACGGGCATGGCAACGACGAGCTTCGGATCCAGCTGGGCGACCAGTTCTGCGGCCCGCGCGGCCGTCAGCGCGCCGCCAATTGGGACACACACGATGTCTACGCTGCCAATGTCGCCGAGCTTTTCCTCGGTCAGCAGATGACCGATGTCGCCAAGATGAATGGTATGGAGCCCATCGAGTTCGACGACGAATGCCGTCCCACGACCTCGATCCGCGCCCTTGACGTTGTCTCGATAGGTGCGGACGCCGGTCAGGAGGACATCCTTGATTTCGAATTCGCCAGGACCGTCCAGGACAAAGGCATCCTCGAGGCTTCCGGGGATGACGGTTCCGCCGTCCCGTGATCGCTTGCCCTTGGCCCTGGGCAGCGGCTCATCGTCCGGGTGGCTGTAGGTGACGATGTCGCCGGTGACCCCGCGCCCGGTCGGTCCGACGACGACCGGATACGGGTCTGCAACGACCACCGCATCGCGGCCCTTCAGGCGGATGCATGTCCGCCCGTACCAAGTGATCTCCATCGACCTGATTCTGACACACGGCGCTTCACGCCGCGTTTGCTTCCGCCATCGGGACGGAATGCTGCCGGAAAAGGAAAGACCGGAGACGCCTGCCCAATTGGCGCCCCCGGTCGGAGGGAGGGAGGATGGAACCTCGAGGGTTCGGTCCGCTTCGAACAGTAAGGGCTCTCGGTTCAGACACGAGACCCGAGTCGATTAAGAAACTGACATTCGACGGGAGCCCGGATCGGGACGCCGATCGGACCGGCCCACACGGGACCAACGGCAGGGGGGCGAAACATTGGATCGGCGGTAGCATCCCGGCCAATGACCGAATCACGCGCTCGTACGCAGCTGTCTCGCAATCGAGGGATGAGCCTCGCGGTGGTCCTCGGCCTGCTCATCGCGGCCTGCGGCCCAGCGCCGACCGGCTCGCTGTCAGCCGGTCCGAGCCAGCCGGCAACCGCGCCGCCCGACGCGGACGCGATCTATCGAACGATCGCCGCCCAGGTCAGCGCCATTCGGCAACTCGATGCTCCGGACCGGGTCGAGCCCGTGACGATCGATGGGCCGACGCTGGTCGCCAACATCGCCAAGGAATTCAAGACATCGAACCCGCCCGCGGAGATCGCGAAGTCGGAGCGGCTCCTGAAGGTCATGGGCCTGTTGCCGAGCGACGCGTCTCTGTCCAGAATCTACCTCGATCTCCAGGGTAGCCAGGTCATCGGCTACTACGACCCGAAGGTCAAGAAGCTGTTCATTGTCAGCCGTGACGGTGCGCTCGGTGCGATCGAAGAAGTGACCTACGCGCACGAGTTCACCCATGAGCTCCAGGACAAGCATTTCGATCTCAACTCGCTCGGCCTGGACACGATCAAGGACGACTCCGATCGCGTCCTTGCGACCCTGTCGTTGGTCGAAGGCGATGCAGTCAGCGCACAGACCGCATGGATGGTGGCGAACCTGACCCCGACGCAGCTCGGCGAGGTCGCCGCCGAAGCCGCCGATCCGGCCATGCTCGCGGTGCTCGCCCGAACCCCGCGCATCCTCCTGGAGACCTCGCTCTTCCCCTACCAGACAGGTGCCACGTTCGTCGGCCAGTTGCAGGGGACGGGCGGATATGCGTCAGTCAATGCCGCCTACAAGCACCCGCCGACGACCACCGAACAGATCCTGCACCCCGGGGCCCCCGCCGCCGCCCTGGAGCCGATCCGGCTCATCGTCCCGGCCGATCTCGCCACCCAGTTCGGCGCCGGCTGGACGGCGACCGCGCAGGACACGTTCGGCGAACTGCAGACGCGCGTCTGGTTGCGCGAAGGCGGCGTGGCGGGTGACGTCGCGCGCACGGCGGCCGAGGGCTGGGGCGGCGATCGCCTCGTCCTCATGGACGGTTCCGGTGGCGCCACCGCCGCGGTCTGGACCACCGCGTGGGACACGGCCGAGGACGCGCAGGCCTTCGAGTCCGCAGCACGGACCGCAATCGCGGGACTGCATCTCGACGCGCTCGTGTCGAGTGAGGGTTCGCGGGTCGCCATGGTGATCCGGTCCAGCGGCGGTCCGGACGACGCCACCGCGCGGGACATCCTTAACCGGCTTGTCCTCGGGCCGGTCGTCATCATCGACTGACGGGCCTCGCGCGGGCCACCGTGCCCGCGTCAGCTACATCGAGTCCGGGGCAGAGATCCCGAGAAGTCCGAGCGCGTTGGCGAGGGTCACACGCGTTGCCTCGACCAGAGCGAGGCGCCGACCGGAGGTGACCGGATCTCCGGCGTCGACAACTTTCGCATCTCGATAGAAGGCGTGGAACGCGGTCGCGAGTTCCGTGGCGTAGGTCGTCACACCCTGCGTTTCCTGCCCGGCGGCGGCATCCTCGACGACCTCGGGGTAGCGAACCACGACGCGCGTCAGCGCACCCTCGGGCCCACCGGCCGCGACACCGCTCAGGTCGCTGGCCGCATCGAGCCCGACCTCACGAGCCTTCCGAAGGATCGACGCAATGCGGGCATGGGCGTATTGCACGTAGTAGACCGGGTTCTCATTTGATTGCTTCTTGGCCAGCTCGATATCAAAGTCGATGTTCATGTTCGCGCCGCGACTGGCAAAGAACCAGCGGGCCGCGTCCACGCCGATCTCGGACAGGAGCTCGTCAAGCGTGACGAAGGTGCCGGCCCGCTTGGACATCGAGACCTCGACGCCATCGCGGACAAACCGCACCCAGCCGGTGAGGATCATCTCGACGGCGGCCTTGTCGAAGCCCATCGCCTCGGCCGCGTTCCGGACGCGGGCGACTGTCCCGTGGTGGTCGGCACCCCAGATGTAGATCAGATGATCGAAGCCGCGACTGAACTTCTCGGTGACGTACCCGAGGTCCGAGGCAAAGTACGTCGGCTCGCCGTTCGAGCGAATCACGACGCGATCCTTGTCGTCGCCGTACGTAGTCGAGCGGAACCACAGAGCGCCGTCCTGTTCATACAGATGGCCGGATCCTCGAAGGCGCTCGATCGCCCGCTCGACCCAGCCCTCGGTATGAAGGCTGGCCTCGGTCTTCCAGACATCGAAGTGCACGCCCAGGGTCGACAGCGAGGCCTCGATGCCGGCCCGGATCTGCTCCGATGCCCACCGGCCGGCTGACCACACCGCATCCTCGCCGGGTTCGCCGGTCGGCGCGAGGGCACGCTCCGGAATCGCACCTGCGAGTTCTGCCACGTAGTCGCCGTGATAGCCGTCCTCGGGAATGGGTAGCCCCTCACGGAGGGCGATGACGGATGCACCCAGGTTCCGGACCTGTGCTCCGGAATCGTTGAAGTAGTACTCGCGCGTGACCCGCTGGCCACCGGCCTCGAGCACGCGGCACAGGAGATCGCCGGCGAATGCTCCGCGCGCATTGCCGATGGTCAATGGCCCGGTTGGATTGGCCGACACGAACTCGACGTTGACGTGACGCGGCTGGCCGGCCGTCACACGTCCCCACTGCGCCGAGGCGCCGAGCACCCGCCCGACCATTGCCTCGAGTGGGCCGTCTGCGATATGAAGGTTGATGAACCCCGGTCCGGCGACGCTGGCGGAGGTGATCACCGCGGCCGCATCGGATGCCGCGTTGGCCTCGAGCGAATCCGCGATGGCGGTGGCAATCGCCGCCGGGGCCATCCGGAGCGGCCGCGCGAGTCGAAGGGCGAGGTTCGTGGCGAAGTCCCCGTGGTCCACGCTCGCGGGCCGCTCAACGTCAACTTCGACATCGATTCCTTCCGGCCCGGACGGCAGCGTGCCCCGGTTGACCGCATCAACCCACGCGGCCCGGACCGCATCGCGCACCTGGCTGCGAATCGTGGACCGTGCATCGAGGGCTTCGGGCGAGGACATGGGCGCAATGGTAGCCGCGACCCGGTGGCTGGGCGCCGCACCGCGTCCGTGAGCCCAGACCGAGCTCGGCGTTAGGGGTTTGGTGCGCCGAAGCACCGCAATCGGCACTCCCGGTGAGGGCACTCAAGTGGCATCCGGTGGGGTCTGGACGGTTGCGGTTGGGACCTGATCAGTACCTTCGTACCGACCTTCGCCCGTACGATCCGGCTGCACTCATCGGCAAGGCGCAAATCGCGTCTCCGGGGTCCGGTGTCCGTCTTCAGACAGGCGCCAATTCATCAGTCAAGCGGGGGCCGAAATCCCCGTTTCAGGTTCGGAGGTCAGGCACATGAACGGTCGGGGGATCGGATTTCATCTGAGCGACACGTCGCGGCGAGGGCTGACCCTTGCCTGGGCGACGTTGTTCGCGTTGTCCATGTTGTTCCACTACGCCGTCACGGCGAGTCCCGTACGGGCCCTCGAGGCTTCGTCCGGAGCGGCCAATACGGCAAGTAACGCGGCGGTCGGGGCGTGCGGCACGGTGCCACTCGACGTCGAGCTCATCATCGACCGCTCCGGTTCGATGGGTGAGACCGCCACCGCTTCGGGGACTCCTCCCCAGATCCGGATCTTCTACGCGAAGGCCGCGGCCGTCACGCTGGTCAATTCGCTCAACGTCAACGGTGGCGTCGGCGGATCCGGCAAGCACCATGTCGGCCTGAGCTCGTTCGGCAACAGCACGGCCGCTGTGAACCTCGCGCTCGGAACGTCGATCGCGGCCACGGTCAATACGGCCATCAACGGGCTGGTCGCGAACGGCAACACGCCCTTCCGCCAGGGTATGGCCGCTGGAGCCGGCGACATGACCGCGAACGGACGCGGCGTCGTTGACGGGATCCAGGCCAAGCACGTCATCATCTTCCTGTCGGATGGCCGACCCAACCCGGACAACACCACAGCCACAGGCTCCAGGCCGACCGCCACGAACATCTCCGACTTCAAGGCTTCGGCGGATGTCGTGTACTCCATCGGCATCGGCACCGGCGGTACTGGCCTCAGCCAGGTCGATCCGGTCCTCATGGCTTCTCTGGCCAAGCCCGATGCAAGCTTCTACACCCAGGTCACCACGGGCGATCAGCTTCCGGCCCTGTTCGCCGGGATCGTTCAGGAGATCAACTGCGCTGCCCCTGGCCTCGCCATCGACAAGGGTGTCAGCACGACCAATGGCTCCGGCTACGTGGCCAGCCTGACGACCACCGTCGGGACGACCGTCTACTACCGGATCCACGTCAGCAACACCGGCAACGTCGCGCTCAGTGGCGTGTCCCTTGCCGACAGCCTGTTCAGCCTGAGTGGCTGCACCATCCCGACCAGCCTTGCCGTCGGCGCCAGCTTCGACTGCGCGTACAGCGACACGGCGAAGGTCGGCACCACGACCAACACCGCCACCGCTGGCAGCACCCAGACCCAGTCGGTCTCTGACAGCACGACCGTCACGGTCGCTGCTGCCCCTGGCCTCGCCATCGACAAGGGTGTCAGCACGACCAATGGCTCCGGCT
>JBDTOJ010000081.1:0-6822 GCA_039933295.1 Chloroflexota bacterium | reverse complement strand
GCGCGATCCTCATCGATCGCGAGACGATCATCGAGATTGCGGAATTCCTGCGCCCAGAGGACTTCTATCGGCAGGCCCACGCCACGGTCTACCGAGCAATGCTGGACCTGTTCGAGCGCCGCGAACCGGTCGACATCGTCACCGTCGCCGAGACGCTCGAACGGAAGAGCGAGCTCGAGGGCATCGGGGGCCGCAGCTACCTTTCCACCCTGTCCAACCAGACCCCGACCGCGGTTCACGCGGTCCAGTACGCGCGGATTGTTGAGCGCAAGGGCGTCCTCCGGAACCTGATCGGCGCGGCCGGCAAGATCGCGGGCATCGGGTACGAGGACCCGGCGGAAATCCAGGAGGCGATCGACCGCGCCGAATCGGAACTGTTCCAGGTCTCGAACCGCCGGATCACGGTCGGGTTCAGCGTCCTGAAGGACCTGCTCCATTCCGCCTATGACCGGCTCGACTACCTCCACGCGCATCGAGGCGAACTGAGCGGCGTGACCTCGGGGTTCGCCGACCTCGATGCACTCACGACCGGCTTCCAGAAGAGCGACCTCATCGTGGTCGCGGCCCGGCCGTCGATCGGCAAGACGAGCTTTGCGCTGAACATCGCCGAGCACGCCGCCGTTCGCGAGCGCAAGAGCGTCGGCCTGTTCAGCCTCGAGATGAGCAAGGAACAGCTCGTCCTCCGGCTGCTCTCGAGCGTGGCCAACATCGATTCGAAGCGGCTTCGGACCGGTTTCCTCGAGGAGATGGACTTCGCGCGCATCGCCCCGGCGATGAATGATCTGTCCGAGGCTCCCGTTTACATCGACGACACACCCAACATCACCTCGATGGAACTCCGAACGAAGGCCCGGCGACTCCAGGCCGAGGCGGGCCTCGACCTCGTGGTCGTCGATTACCTGCAGCTGATGCAGGCGACCACCACGAATCGGGATTCGAACCGCGTCCAGGAAGTGAGCGAGATCTCGCGTGGGCTGAAAGCCCTGGCGCGCGAGCTGTCCGTGCCGGTGATCGCGCTGTCCCAGCTTTCGCGGCAACCGGAGATGCGCGAGTCCAAGGAGCCGCGGCTCTCAGACCTTCGCGAATCTGGAGCCATCGAGCAGGACGCTGACCTGGTCCTGTTCCTGTGGCGCGAGAAGGAACGCAGCGGCGAGGATCAGGACGCCGACGGCGAGGTCATCAACGTCAAGCTCGCGAAGCACCGCAACGGTCCGACCGGGGATATCCAGCTTTGGTTCCGCAAGAGCCAGACGCGATTCCAGTCCTACGCCGGCCAGCGCTACGCCGAGGCCTGACGGAACTCCGGGCCCGACGGTTCGCCAAAACCTGACGGTCCTGCTCGGCCCAACTCCTACTGGGTTTCGCCGGGCAGGAGCGGCCGAAGGGCGAGTGTGTAGACCTTGCCGTCCGGTCCCGTCATCGGGAGGTTGGTGAACCCGCCCTCAATGCCGGTCAATCCGAGTGCAGCGACGTCGGCAGTCGAGAGCGTGTGGATCGGAAACTGGGGCGCGGTCGGGTCCGCTGGCTGGACGAAGTCGGCGGGCTTGATGTCCTTCCACGGCCACGCGAATGCCGGTCCGAAACCATCCGCGGACAGGACACCCCGCCACCGATCGGGAGTCCACGCCGTCTCGCCAGTAACCGACGTCGCGAAGTTGGTGATCCGCTCGCCGAGCGCGGCCAGGGCCTTGAGGATGGCACTATCGGGACTTTGGGGACTCTCGAATCCGAGGGCTTCGACCGAAACGACCTTGTCCAGGCCGCCCGCCCTGACCGTGAACGTCGAACTGGGAGCATCGGCCACGTTACCGGGGTTGTAGGACGCTCGTGCGACCCCGAGGCCACTGTCCGCGAGGGCGAAGCGCAGGAACGCCTGGACGTCCGGCTCGGTCAGATGAACGATGAAGTAGGGCGTCAGGGCGCCGACCCGGTCGTTGGGCGACGGCGCCCCCGTGGCGTCACGAAAGATCACGGTCCCGTCGCCATAGAGAGTGAATTGCGGCGCCTGCGTGGCAAAGAAGCCCATTGGCACGAACCCACCGCCCTGCTCGAACTGGAAGACGACATCGAGGGCACCCGTCGCGTGCTCGATGTCGTCGGGGGCGGTCGTCGGGACGGCGGTGGGGCCCTGCGATCCGACGGGCGGTGGCGTCGGCGATCCTCCGGACCCGCCGCAGGCGGCGAGCAGGACACCCGCGACCAGCACCAGGACCGATGTGCCTGGACGCCGACCGTGGCTCCGGTCCCGACGAGCCTGGCTGGCGTTCGCAGGATTGAGCGGCCGAATGATGGGGGCGGCAACCGAGGGTCGCAGATCGTGACTCATGGACGCCTCGACGCGCACGAGACCGGATCGGTTCCCCTGGAGGAACAGGCGCCGACGGTGGGCTGTCCGTCGAGACCCGTGCGGCATGGTTGCGAAAAGGTTGCGAAATTGACCGGCAATCGTCCGGCGAGGTGGGTATGCTCGGCCGGGATTGACCTTCGTCGTGGACGTTGGGCAACCGAGCGCGCGCATCGCCACCTCCCGGACCCCGGCACCGCCGTGGCCCCGAGGGTCGTGCCGTGTCCGGTCCGCCCCAGCACGCAATTCGTGCGTGAGAAGGCTGGGAATGTTGGAAGTGGATCGGACGATCACCTGTCGGGACTGCGGGCAACCGTTCGTCTTCACGGAAGGTGAGCAGCGCTTCTATGTCGAGCGCGGACTGTCTCACGAGCCGCAACGTTGCGCGTCGTGTCGCGCCCTTGCGAAGCGATCGCGAACACCGGCGAATCGCGAATACCACACCGCGATCTGCGCGAATTGCGGCAACCAGGCATCGGTTCCCTTCGAGCCGCAGGCGGACCGACCCGTCTACTGCAGCTCCTGCTTCGATCAGATCCAGGTGTCGCAGGGCGACCGCCGTTCGTTGGGTGGCTCAGGGAAGCCGCGCGAGCCCGGCGCCTCGTCCTCAACGTAGACTGGCGCGACCGTAACGAGCTATCGCTCGAGGAGGATCGCGTGGGCGTCATCATCATCCGGGAGATGGTCGGAACCAGCCCCAAGTCATGGAGCGACGCGGCCCGTCAGGCCGTGACGACGGCATCGCGCACGGTCCGCAATATCAAGACCGTCGAGGTCGTGAAATCCTCCGCTGTCGTCGACGACGGCGAGATCACCGAGTACCGCGTTGAAATCAAGATCGGCTTCGAATACGAGGGCTGATCGGTGCAAGGTGCGCAGCTAATCGCGCGGTGAGCGAACCGCGCCACGATGGCGGCCATGCCCACCATTGACACTCGGTCCCAACCATCTCTATCGTTCGCGCCGCCTGAGCCCATGGCGCGCGTGCGCGGCCCGCGCAACGACGGACAAGCCGATCGCGGCCCCGTTCCCGTGGGTCCCGGCCGACCGGCGATCGTGGCGCCAATGCACGGTTCGGGAGGCCCACTCGGCCAGGTGTCCGACTACCCAGTCCAGTACGAAAAGGTCCAGGCTCCCCCGCTGCGTGATGAGACGCTCGCCAGGGATCGACTGCTCGATTGGCTGAACGTCAAGATCCACCGGCGTGTCGTCCTCGTCCTCGCCGAAGCCGGCTACGGGAAGACCACGCTGCTCGCGGACTTCTCGCGACGGACCCGCGTTCGGACCTCCTGGTATCGCCTCGACCGCGGCGACCGAGACTGGCTCGGGTTCATTGCCCATCTCGTGGCGGCCTTTCGCATTCACCAACCCGACTTCGCTCCCGTCACCCAGTCGATGATCCACGACGCGACGGTCGGGACGACGAACCGGGACATGGTGCTCGAGGCATTCGTCCGTGAGCTCGGCACGCTGTCGGCCGAGCCGGCGTCGCTTGTGCTCGATGACTTTCATCTTGTCGATGACTCGGAGGATGCCCGTGCCATCGTGCGGACGATGCTCGCGCGTGCCCCCGAACGATTGACCTTCGTCATCATCAGTCGCACGCCTCCGTCACTCCCCCTGGCGCGGCTGCGCTCGCTCGGTGAGGTTGCGGAGCTCCTGACCGGAGATCTGCGGTTCGCGCCCGAGGAGACCGAGCAGCTCTTCCGGGAGACGTACGCGCTCGACCTCGAACCGGGCGTCGTTGCCGAACTCTCGCGCCGGACCGAGGGCTGGGTGGCCTCGCTGCAACTCGTCCACGCCGCGATTCGAGATCGGAATCAGTCGGAAATTCGCGCGTTCGTGCGCTCGCTGAGCGGAGCCGAGGGCAACCTTTACGACTACCTGGCCGAAGAGGTGGTCGGCGAGTTGTCAGGGGATCTGCAGCAATTCCTGATGCGGACCTCGCTGCTCGAGGTGATCGAACCGGTACTGGGAGGCGTCGCCGCCCGGACGACCGCCAGCCAGACGACCGCGTCGATTGCCGACGGCGAGATGCTCGGGCTCTTTACCCGTCTTGGCCCGAATACTCGAGGCCATGTCCGGGCGCATCCACTCGTCCGGGACTTCCTCCAGGCCCGATTGCGGCGATCTCACGGCGCCGAGATCGTCATCGAGATCCATCGGGAAGTCGCCCGCGCCGCCGAATCGCGCGATTGGCGCATCGCCGGCCATCACTATCTCGAGGCCGGCGACCTCGACGATGCCCGCCGCGTCCTGGCGTCCGCCATCGAGACGATCCTTGCCACGGGCGCCTACGTCGCCGCCGAGGAGCTCGTGACGGCGCTCCCCACGACCGATCGCCCTGACCCCAACGTCCTCGTCGTGCTGAGTCGTCTTGCGCAGCAACGAGGACACGTTGAGGCAGGGCGCGAGCTTGCAAAGGCCGCATACCAAGCAGACCACGAAAGCGCTGCCGCAGCCCTGAATTTGCAGTCGGCCTTGATGAACGCTGGGGACCTCGAGGCCGCGCTCGAGATTGCTTCGATAGTCGAGGCGCGTCGCGATTGGTCAGTGCCGTCGATGATCGCTCGTGCGACCCGTCTCATGCTGGAGACATCGACGCGTGGATCGATTCAGGCGTCGATCGAGGCTATGGATGTCGTGATCCGAGAGTTCGCGAACCTCGAGTATTCGCACTATGCGGGCGTCGCCAAGCTTGGGCTTGGTTACTTGCATCTAGCTCGGGGCAGCGCCACGCTCGCAACAGAATGTGCCGATGACTCGATCGCGAACCTCCAAGCCACCTCCGGCGGGCGAGAGCTCGTCTCGGCGAGACTGCTGCGAGCCAATACGTTGGCTTTCGCCGCACGACTGACCGAAGCGCGCGCGGAGGTCCAACTCGCGGCCGAAACGGCGACTGTCAGCCAGGCCTTCGAGATTGCTCTCGAAGCCTCGATGATCGAAGTTCTCTATGGCGAACCTGCACGCGCAGAACTCTTGCTCCGCCCCTACGAAGACCGAATTGATCCCAATCGCGATGTCGGCGAACAGGCCGTTCTGGTGATGAGCCTTTCAGTCGGATCGCAGGGCAGGTTCGCAGAAGCTGAAGCCTTCGCTCAGGCGCTCAGCTTCGGTGCCTCCCGGACGACCGTGGCGATGGAGACAATGCGTTGGTTTGCCCGTGCATCGATAGCACTCCAGTTGGGGGAGAAGGATGCCTCCGATCTCGCGGGTAAGGCACGGGAAGTCGCAACCGAGCAGGGTGCGCTCCTTTGGGCTAAAGCTGCAGGGATCTTGTGCCAAGCCGGCAACCCCTCAAGATTTGGAGGAATGGTCGAGAGCCTTGCCGAATCGGATCCGATCGTCCTTACTCTCGCGTGTGAAGCAATCGGTGCGCGGTGGGACGACGTGCCGATCGCAGCGATGCCAACAATGAGATCCGAAATTATCGACCGGGAGGACCGTTGGCGTCCCGTCCTACGACGAGTCCTCGAGACCGGCTCCGTTAGCGGACGATTGAGTGCGGCTACTCTTCTCGAGGAGGTTGGGGAACGGACGGACGTCGGCAGGCTGCGGCGTCTGGCGCGGGATCTCCGAGGCCAACCGGGGACTCGAGAGTTTGGCCGAGGCTTGGCGCGTCGCCTGGCTGAGCAAGTCTTAGTCTCCGACCTCGGTCGCGTCGAATTGAGCATTGGCAGTCGAACCCTTGACGGGTCTCTTGTTCGTCGCAAGGTCCTCGCATTGCTCTGCTTTCTAGTGTCTCGAACCAACATGTCGGCAACACGCGAGGAGGTTCTCGAGGCACTGTGGCCTGATCTTGAACCCACGACGGCCCTCAACTCCCTCAACCAGACGGTCTACTTCCTCCGTCGAGTATTCGAGCCTGACTTCAGCGAGGAGACGAGTCCCGGCTATCTCGGGCAGGACGGTGAACTCATCTGGCTGGATCAACGCCTCGTAACATCGAGGAGTCGCTTGGCTCGGGCGATGATCCGATCTGCTAGCGGAGCACCAGATTCCGAAGGCGTGCTTGAGTTGGCTCACATGTACGCAGGCCGGTTCGCTATTGATTTCACCTACGACGACTGGGCCGCCGACTACCGGGATGCTCTCCACGCGTCCTACCTGCGAGTGGTCGAGCGCTCAATTCGATCCGATATCGACTCGGGTCACTACGACAGAGGGATCTTGGTAGCTCAGCTTGTGGCTGAAGTTGAGCCAGATTCGGACGAAATCCAACTTGGGCTGCTTCGGCTCTTACGTCTCTCCGGCGCTACGGCTGCAGCCGCTGAGCAGTACGAGCACTACGCCCGGTCCCAGAGGGAGCTGGGCGCTGAGCCGGAACCGTTCGACCAGATCTGAGGCGCAGCGGATTGGTCAGATAGGTAGACATCCGTATTGACCGGTGTAGTCCGGTGTACCTATAGTCCGGCCTCCTCGTAGTACGAAGGTACTAGGAGGGACGTTTAACGCTCGGACGCGCTGAAGCTCCACCT
>JBDTOJ010000080.1:0-8651 GCA_039933295.1 Chloroflexota bacterium | reverse complement strand
GCCTATTCCACGGCCGCCAGGAACAGCCTGATCGGCTGGAACGTGGAGGAGGGTGTGAAGCCAGCATCGATCCCGGCGAACACGTATTCGAGCGACGGCTTCTTCTACGTCCATGTCACCGGCAAGAACGGTGCCTACGACCTCGGCCACAAGTTCCAGTTGACGGTGGCCTCGACGGGCGCCTGTGCCGGCGTCGCCTCGATCGGGTCGGCGCCCGGGCCAATCGGTTCGACGGCGCAGACCGTGATCCTGTGGGATTCGACGCGTATCTCCGGCACCAGCACTGAGAAGTCGACCCTCGCCTCGAAGCTGGCAACCCTCGCCACCGCGACGGGCGGCGTGGTCGTGGACATCGGGACTCCAGGTGGTCGGATCGCCCAGCTGAACGCACAGGCTGACCTCCCGGCAAACGTCGGCTGCGTCTATGCCAAGAATCTGGTGGCTTCGGCCATTCGCGATGTCGTCCAGTCATACAGAAACGCGGCGCTGCAGTACGTGGTCCTGGTCGGCGGCGACTCGACGATCCCCTTCTTCCGCTACCCGGATCCGTCCGATCTGGCGCCCGAGTCGTGGTACGTCCCGCCGGTGAAGTCGAATTCGCCTTCAGAGACGAGCCTCCGGTCGAAGTTCGTCCTCGGCCAGGATGAGTACGGCGCGGACACGGTCCTGTCGCTCGGTGGAACGCGCTTCCCGGTCCCCGACCTCGCAGTTGGACGGTTGGTGGAGACGGCCTCGGAGGCCTCGACCATGATCGATGCCTACCTCGGCCTCAGCGGGTCTGCCGTCACCCCGAGTCGCTCTCTCGTCACGGGCTATGACTTTATCGCCGACTCGGCGGCGGCGGTTCAAGGTCAGCTCTCGACGGGAATGCTCCCGAGCGCGACCACGGACAGCCTCATCAACAATGGATGGACGGCCAACCAGCTGCGGACGTACATGCTTGGTGCGACCCACTACGACCTCATGTACCTTGCCGGCCATTTCGATGCCAACTCATTGCTCGCAGCTGACTTCAGCACGACCATCAACGCCTCGGAGCTCGCCGCACCGACCGTCAACCTGTCGAATACGCTCGTCTGGAGCACCGGCTGCCATGCCGGCTACAGCCTCGTGGACGGCGACGGAATCAGCGGCGTCACCCAGACGCTCGACTGGGCACAGGCGCTCGCGCGCAAGGGCGCGACGCTCGTCGCCGGAACCGGCTTCCAGTACGGGGACGACGCGCTCATCGAGTACAGCGAGCGGATCTACACCGAGTTCGCGCACCAGCTTCGGGTCGGCACCGGGGCGGTCTCGGTCGGCTCTGCGCTCGTCAAATCCAAGCTCGCCTACCTCGCGGCGACGCCGGACATCAAGGGCATGCATGAGAAGGCGCTCCTGACGGCCGCGCTGTTCGGCCTGCCGATGTTCTCGGTGAATATGCCGGGGTCCCGGGACACGTCCGCCACGGGCGCGTCGATCGTGCCCTCCACGTCAACGGGCGGCATCGGCGTCAAGTACGCCGACGTCAACGTCAACACCGGGGGCACGACGCCTCACACGGCGACCGGCGTGACGCCGAACGCCAGTTACCTCTCGGGCCCGGACGGCACCTCGTCCAACCCGGGCGAGCCGGCCCTGCCGCGCTTCGTCAACAACGTCGGCGTCGGCGGCCAGGTTCTTCGGGGCGTGGGCTTCCGCGGAGGCGTGTTCACCGAGACCACCGGCGTGACCCCGTTGATGGGAGCGCCGGGAACGGAGTTTGGCGGTACCCAGGCGCCGTTCAGTTCGACCACGTTCTTCCCCTCCAGGATGTGGACCGCGAGCTACTTCGGCGACCTCGGCAGTGGCTCGACGAGCCTCGTCCTGACGCCGGCACAGCACAAGGTCACGAATGTTGGCGACACAACCGCCACGCGGCGAGCGTATGCAAACCTCGACCTGCGACTCTTCTACGCTGATGCCGGTGATACGGCAGCCGGCAAGGCCACCGCGCCGACGATCTCGAACGTGACGGCCACCGTCAGTGGCTCGATCGTGTCGTTCTCCACGACAGTCCTCGGCAAGGACGCCGCGGGCGTCGACAACGTCAAGAACGTCTGGGTCACCTACACCTTCGGGAATGCCGGTTGCCACTGCTGGAAGCCGATCGACCTGACCCGCTCCGTTTCGGACCCGACGGTCTGGACCGGCCAACTTGACCTCTCGGGGGCGAATGGCGGTGCCGGGGCGAACCTCCGGTTCATCCTCCAGGCTGCCAACGGCGCCGCCCTCGTCGGCACCGCCGACAACGCGGCCGCCTACTTCAGCCTGACAACGACCGCGGCCCCGAACCTGGCGACATCTTCGCTCACGATCAACGCCCCAGCCATCAATGCGAGCGGAATCTACGGCGCCACCGCGACCGTCTCGGCGACCCTCATGAGCGGCGCCGTGCCTCTTGTCGGACGGACGGTCGTCCTCCGGCTTGGCACAGCTATCCAATCGGCCGTGACGGACGTCAACGGCCTGGCCTCGGCCGCCCTGCCGCTCCAGGACACGCCCGGCGCGACCCAGACCGCGGCGATCTACGCCGGCGACGCGACCACGGGGCCGTCGAATGCGTCAAGGGCCTTCAGCGTGGCCAAGCTCGGCACGGGTCTCACGCTGACGACGCCGCTGAGTGGCGTGAGTCCCGGCGATGAAAGCGGCGTCTTCGCGACGCTCAAGGACGCGAACAATCAGCCTCTCAGCGGTCGATCGATCATCTTCGTGGTCGGCGACGTCACCCACCCAGGTATCGCGCGCCAGGTGTCGACCGGCTTCGATGGGCGCGCAGCGCTGGGCCCGGTTCCGGCACTTCCGGCCGGCGGATATGCGGTCTCGGCGTTCTACTCAGGGACGGTGACCCTCGACCCGTGGGCGGGGTCTCCATCGACGATCGTGCTGACGGACCCCATCTACGAGCCCAGCGCGGTTGGGGGCAGCGTGCTCGTGAACCGCATCCCTGGTTCCGTCTCAATAACGAATGTTCCTGCCCAGCTCGTCTTCGGCACGACGTTCGCCCCGAGCTTCACGATCCTCGGCGACGGGATCGCATCGGCAACCTCCTCGACGCCGTCGATCTGCACCGTCAATGGAGCCGGGGTCGTGACTCCGGTGGGGATCGGCACGTGCTCACTCGTGCCCGCGGTAACGCAAGGGACGAACTACCTCGCGGCCACGGGTGCTGCTCAAAGCTTCCAGGTCGTCAAGCCCGTGACCCTCGGATTCACCGGCAATCGGTTCTGGTCGGCCGGCACGGGCACCTCCGCCAACGTGACGTTCACGGGTCAGATCACCGCATCGGCCACGCCAGCGGCGAGCCTGACCAACGCCAGCATCGACTTCCTTGTCTTCGCGTCGACCAATGCGGGAACGACCCCGAACTTCACCTGTCATGCCACGGTCAACTCGAGCGGGGTGGCGACCTGCACGCGGAGCCTCACGCTCGACAGCTGGACCATGATCATGCAGGTCACGCCGGGGAGCCCGTATTTCACCGCTCCGAACTCCGATCCGGCCGTCGTAACGGTGTATCAGACGTCGACCGGGCGGTATGCGACCGGTGCCGGCTGGGTCGTCGACCCGAGCTACCAGAACCTGCCGGTCGCCGTCAGCTCGACAAATCGCAATGGCGTGTTCGGATTTGCCGTGTCCTATAAGGGCACGAGTACGACGCCGATCGGCACGCTGACGTATGCCTTCCGCGGGGCGGACGGGTACAACTACCTGATCGGGAGCACGTCGTGGACCAACGGCGGCCTTGCGTTCGGAACTGGCACTGCGGGATTCAGCGGTCAGGCCAAGGTCACGGTCATCAACCCGCTCACGGGCAAGGTCGTCGCCGGCCTCGGCGGCACTGGCTACACCTTCCGGGCCGATGTGAAAGACGGGTCGCCGGACAAGTTCGCTCTGCGTGTCTTCACATCAAATGGTGCGCTGTATCACCAGGTTGGAACGACTGCCAGCCAGATCGCCGTGAGTGGAGGCTCGATCATTGTCCACTAGGTGCCGCACAGGGCTGGGAGGCGAAGGACCGGCGGCGCGAAAGGGCCCGTAGCTCACCCAAGCGATGAAACGGCCGCCGGCGGCGAGAGCCCCGGCGGCCGTTTCGATTCCTCGAGCGGTGGCGGCTCCGCGCTCGCTAGCCGATCACCCCGGCGAGCTCCTGGAGGGAGTGCCAGTAGGCGAGGCGGTCATCCTGGGTTGCCTGGATCTCGGGGGTGACAGAGCCGTCGGAGCCGAAGTGCTGGCGGAAGCGGCCCTCGGTCCGGGCGAAGGCGAGGAAATCGATCGGTGACCCGTCCGGGGACGTCGCCCAGTCGTCCTTCATGGCAGGGTTGCCCTGAAGCGACAGGCGCTCCTTCATCGATGGCCCGCGCCGTGGGTCGTAGGTGAACAGCGGGAAGGCTCGCGAATCGACGGCCAGCTTCGCCTGCCGGGTCGAGGCGTCGTCACCGATGCCGTGCTCGGGCTGGCAGGGCGTGTAGGCCACGATCACGGCCGGCCCCGGGTACTCGTTCGCCTCGATCACCGACCGGTAGAAGTGGTTGATGTGGGCAGGCGAGGTCTGGGCGACGTACACCTCACCGTGAGCCATGAGGATCCGGGCCAGCTCTTTGCGCCGCTCGGGGCGCCCATGAAGCTCTTTGCCGAAGGCCGACATCTTGGTGACCTGGCCGCCGAACGATGCCGTCGAGGCCTGCCCACCGGTGTTCGAATAGACCTGCGTATCGAGGACAAGAACCTTGATGTCGCTCCCCGAGGCAACCATCCGGGACAGGCTCTGGAACCCGATGTCGTACATGGCGCCGTCGCCGCCCATGATCCACAGGCGCCGATCCGGATGACCGGACGCGTCCCACCGGGCCCGCACGCCCATGGCGACGGCTGGGGCGTTCTCGAACAGCGAGTTCGTCCACGGCACACGGTACGGGTTGAACGGGTAGGTGCTGCCGAAGACCGTGTTGCAACCGGTCGCGGCGACGATGCCCATCGACTCGGGACCGTGGACCTGCCGCGTAGCCGCGACCATCATCCGGATCGCGGTCGCCTCGCCACAACCCGCGCACGAACCGGCGCCGCCGACGTACCCGATCGCGTGCTCGCCGAGCATCAGGTCCGCCAGGGCCTTCTCGTTCCGATATACGTCCGGGGTCGGTGGCAGGGAACGGAAGAAGCTGATGTCCCGCTCGTAGCGGTCCAGCGTGGATTCACCCGAGGGCGCTTCTTCGGCCACCTTGTCGATCATGATCAGGGCGTCGTGCCCGAGGGCCGCGCACACCTCCACGCACTCAGCGCAGCCCTTGCAATGGACGGGGTCCACGAAGATCCCGAACGCGCCACGATCGAGTCCGCGGCGGGCGGGCACGTCGCCGTACTTGGTCGTGGAGGCAAAGTGCGTCGCGGCGCTCGCCGCGGCACCGGTGGCATCCGGCTTGCCGGCCGCAAAGGCATCGATCCGACCGCCAAGTGCCGCCTCAGGGACGACGACACCGAGGATCGCCGTATCGGGACACGCGTTGACGCAGGCCATGCACCCCACGCACTTCTCGGCCAGGAAGTCCGGAATGCGCGGCGCGAGCCGGGAGAAGTCGCGCACCGCCGACGTCGCGGGGGGAATAATGCTCCGCGCGAGGCCGGCATCAGCCGGAAGTTCCCGGTCGGCGATCCCCCGCCGGTACGCCGGCACGACGCTCCGCCCGAACTCCTCGACGTAGGCGTCGATGTCCAGGAGCGGCGGGGCAATCGTCGCCAGGCGATCGATATGGAGCTCCTTGAGCTCGCCCGCGTCCTTCATGAACGGGCTGTCGTCCGGGTGCGGGTCGTGCGTCGCAGGAACCTGCGCGACGATGGCTCGGTCGGTGGTGGGCGTCTCAGGCATGGGATCCGGCCTCGGCAGTTTCGGGAGGTGCCTCGGCGAGTTCCTCGGCAATGGCATGAATGAGATCCGTGGTCGAAAGGACCCCGATCGGGATGGTCGCGTCCTCATCGTCGACGACCACCAGCCGATGGATCCGATTGCGCTCCATCTTTCGTGCAGCGACATCGAGGCCGCTCGAACGATGGATCGTGATCGCGGGGCTGGTCATCAGGTGCCGGACCACGAGGCCCGGCCAGTTGGACCATAGGTACTCGGTCGCGCGGGCACGGGCGAGATCGGTCTGCGACAGGACGCCGACGAGCGAACCGGCAGCGTCAACGACCGGCAGCCCATGGACGTGGTGGCGATCCATGAGCGTCGTGGCCTCGGTAAGGGTCGCATCGGCCCGAATGACGATCGGCTCGAGCGCCATGCGATCGCCGACGGTCACGGTGGAGGACGAAGTGGTCATCGCGATGCTCCCTCCAGGATGGGTTGGTGGCGGCCGCTGCCGTGGGGTCGTTTCGAGGTTCCAGTCGCGGCAATGGCCCCGGTGACATCGATGAGGCCGTCATAGGCCTCCGCGATCACCTCGAGGTTGGCGTCGACAACCGCCCCGCCGCGCTTTCCGAAGAATCGCCCGAGCCGCTCGCGGACAGCGGCCACCAGCTCGTCCCGGCTGAGGCCGGCGCGCTCCGCAAAGGGCGATACGCGAAGGAACACGCCAACCAGCGCAACGCCCTGCATCCGGACCTGCAGCTCTGCGCGAGGGGCATGACGATTCGCAAGGGCGACCGTGTCGAGCGCCGTGACGCGGATGTCGCGGGCAAGGATCTCCGCCCGGAACGACGATGGGATCGATGCCCAGATCGCCTCTGGAGCGGTCAGGGGCGACTGAATGAACAGATCACCGCCATCAGCGAGTCCGGCGAGCGGATCGCCGAGCCCGAACGCCGAAACGTCATGGAGTGGCACGAACTCGACTCGATCGAGCTCCGCGTGCAGGCGGATCGGGGCATCCGCGATGGTCAGGTAGTAGGTGGTTGGCAGACCCTTCTTCTCCGATCCGTAGCGGGGATAGGCCTGGACCTGCTTGCCGAACAGTTCGCCGGCCAGCGTCGCCACGAGCTTGTTGGTCGTGACGCTGCCAAACCCGCCGATCGAGTGCCCACGGAGGCTGTAGGCGCCGGGTGGCCGGAGATCGACCGTGACGACCGGCAGGGCGAGGGGATGCCGGATCCCGACGACGAGGTGCCGCTGTTGCGGTTCCGAGTGATCGGCGAGCCGGTCGAAGATCGCCACGAGGTCCCCGGCAGCGATGTCGCGCGAGCCCAGGCCGGCGGAGATCGAGAGCATGCGTGGGACCTGCCCTCCCTCTGCAGCTCCGACGTACAACGCAGACTGGACTTCCCGCATCAGCGGGTTCGCCGCAGCGAGCGGGTCATCGGTCCGCTCCACGATCCCGACTGCGCGTGCGCCTTTGAGCACGGCCTCGAGCTCCTCGGACGGGAATGGGCGGAAGGCCGTGACCGTGACCGCGCCGACCGGCCGACCCTGCGCCCGGAGGTGATCCACGACGGCGATGGCCGTGTCGGCCATGGTGCCCATGCTCACGATGATCTCGCGGGCATCTTCGGTCCGATACGCGTCGATGGGACCGTAGTGCCGACCGGTGAGCCTCTCGAACTCGTCGTACGCATCGGCGAGGATCGCGGGCAGGCGGTCCGTATATGCCCGCTGCCCGATGCGGCCCTTCATATAGCTGTCCTGGTTCTGGACGACACCCGTCATCAGGGCCTCGGCGGGGTCGAACAGGTCCCGGATGTGGTCGCGCGGGTTGCCGACGAACTCGCGAAGGAGGTCATCCTCAGGCAACAGCGCGTTCTCGAGCGTGTGAGTGGTGAGGAACCCGTCCTGGGCCACCATGAACGGCGTGTCCGATGCCTCGGCCGCCCGGCGCGCGATGACGGCGAGATCGGCTGCTTCCTGGGCGTTGCGGGCGAACAGCATGCCCCAGCCGCAGTCGGCGACGGCCATCATGTCGTCGTGGCCCGCGTGGATGTTGAGGGCCTGGCTCGTCAAGGCCCGCGCGCCGACGTGGAACACGACCGGCAGGCGCTTGCCGCTGATGACGTACAGGACTTCCTTCATCAGGACCAGGCCCTGACCGGCCGTGAAGTTCGTGACCCTGGCCCCGGCGAGCGCTGCGCCCTCGGCAGCGGACGCAGAAGAATGCTCCGACTCTGGCTCGATGAACCGGAGCGGCGTGCCCCACAGATCGGTTCGGCCATCGGCCACGGCTGCCTGATAGACGGCGGCCATCGTCGTCGAGGGCGTGATCGGGTAGACGCAGGCGACTTCCGCGAGGCGGCTCTCGACATGCGCAACGGCCTCGGATCCATCGACAATCGCTGGAATGCCGGGAAACGGGGGACGTGGCGGGGCTTGAGACGTCATGGCCATAGGGTCGTTCCACGGCGCCGTTTCGGCAAGAGACGCGTGGCCCCAACCACGGGGGCCGCATGGCCCACAACGAACCGAACCGTTCGGCCACGTCCCGTACCATCGGGGTTCATCAGATTGACGCGTGGGAGCCAGGGTGCCTATACCGATCGATGCCCGTCCCGATGACGCGTCCTGGTGGCGGGATGCCGTCGTCTACCAGATCTACATTCGGAGCTTCGCCGACGGCAACGGCGACGGGATCGGAGACATCGCCGGCATTCGACAGCATCTGCCCTATCTGCGCGAACTCGGGGTTGACGCGCTCTGGATCACGCCCTGGTAC
>JBDTOJ010000079.1:0-3734 GCA_039933295.1 Chloroflexota bacterium | reverse complement strand
CGGCCGTGGCGGGCGGCCCGACCTTGACGCTCTACGGCGACGACTACCCCACGCCTGACGGAACCCCGATCCGCGACTACATCCACGTGATGGACCTCGCGGACGCCCATCTCTCGGCACTCGAGGCTACTGCCCCCGGTGACCTGCGGACCGATCAACCGCTGATCTGCAATCTCGGCAGCGGCGGCGGGTTCAGCGTGAAGCAGGTGCTGGGAGCCATTGAGGCCGTCGTTGGTATGCCTGTGCCGCACTCGATCGGACCGCGCCGCGCAGGCGATCCTCCCGTGCTGGTGGCAGCGATCGACAGGGCGCGCGAGGTCCTCGACTGGAGCCCGATGAGGTCAACGCTCGAGGCCATGATCGACTCGGCCTGGGCCTGGCGGCAGCGTCACAGCTGAGGCGCGTAGGTTCGCGCCGAAGGTTGCGCGGCTGCGGGTCGGGTACGGCCTACGGCTCGGTCGGGCTCCCGGGCGGTGCGGCGTGCGGGCCGTGCGGCACCGGTCCGCGCTTCCCGGCGCGGCTTTCCTGCCATTTCGACACCCCCAGTCGCTACGGCGGTTTGTGGGCGCGATCTGCCGGAAGATCGCCCGACGCGGCCGACTTCTGAGCACGAACCGATCGTTCGAGGGGTCCGCGGAGGCTGGTTTCCGGGCAATTGCCCTGCCTTGGCGACCACCGGTGTCGAAATGGCAGACAAGTGGCGCGCGGGCCGGCGCGGCTTGGGCGGCGAGGCGCGGGCAAGGTCCCCCGGCGCGGAACGGGCAAGGTCCCCCGGCGCGGACTCCCCTAACGCGGCTCGAGCGGCGCCGTTGACGGCGACAGACGGTCCGGCGGCACCTCAACATCGATTTCCCCGGAACCCGACCATTGATCGGAGACCGGGCGGAGCAGCCACGCCCCGATCAGCATCGTGACCAGCAGGCTCAGCACGGCAATTTGATACGCACCATTGCCGAGCGCATCGAAGGTCCAGAGCAGGATCAAGCCGTAGAGCAGCTGGCCGATGACCTGCGATCCCTTGCCGACCAGCCCATAGAGCCCGAAGAACTCGCCAAGCCGGGCCGGTGGCGACAGGCGGAGCATGAACACGCGATCGGCGACTTGAACCCCGCCGAGGCCGCTGCCGAGGATCGCGCCCGCGATGAGGAAGAGGCCGATGCCGGGCGCTCCCGCGATCCCGATCGAGATCCCGCCAAGAACGAGGCCGACCGCCCATGAAGCGAGCACCAGCATGAGTGTCCGCTTCGGGCCCCAGCGATCAACCAGCCGTCCCCATCCGAAACTGGCCGCGACCGCCACGACGGTCAGGCCGAGGAGCACGAGATTGGCCACCGTCACGGTCATGCCCATGGCGCGAACCGTCACGACGCTCATGACGACGATCACCGTATTCACAGCGTCCGAGTAGAAGAACCGGCCGAGGAGGAATCGGCGGAGTCCGGGAACCGTTCGTGCGTGCTCAAGGGTCTGGAGCAGCTGTCCGAACGACCCGAGGATCTCGGCCCGCGTCAGCTTCTCGCCGGTCGACTCTTCCTTGACGAACACGAAGATCGGAATTGCGAAGAAGGCAAACATGACCGACGCCAGGCGGAACCGGTCCTCGACCGGTGTATCGAGCAGAAAGATCGCGAGCCCGACGACGATCGTGCCCATGTACCCAACGGCCACGCCGATCCCGGACAACATCCCGCGGGACGACGGAAGACTGACCGTCCTGAGGGTCGCGTCGTAGTAGATCAGCGATGCCTGATAGGCGAAGTTGGCGACGACGAACAGGACGAGCCCACCGGTCGCTCCGATGTCCGCGATGAAGGCCGTGGCACCGACGCACAACACTGTAAATGCCAAGAGGAACGGCAGGCGTTGACCACCGCGATCCGACAGAGCACCGAGGACCGGCGAAACGATGGCGTTGAGCCCGACGCTGACGACGATCCCGAGGCTGAGCAGGAAGTTGCCGTCGCGCTCCCCGAACTGTCCGGTGTCGGTCAGCCACAGGCCGATGGCACCGGATACCACAGCGAAGCTGAAGATCGTGTTGGCGAAGTCGTACATCGCCCAGGCCGCGGGGACGCGAGCCTGACCGGACGGGGTGAGTGCGGCGAGGCGCTGCATCGGCTGTCTCCCGGATCGTTGGGCCAATCGGGGCGCGTGGCCCTGAACGGGCCAGGGAGCGCAGCGCTGGACGACGTTGCTGGGGACGCCGGGCGCCTGTGGCGGATCATAGACGGGACTTCCGGCCACGGAACGGCGATCGCGCCGCGGGTCCGAGCGCGTCGCGCGGGGCGCGAGCGGGTGGCGCGGGTCCGGGCGCGACCCGTGGCCCGTTCCGCGGCGGCCCGGCCGGCCGGGGGCGCGACAGCGCCCCGCTCCGCGGTCCCGGCGCCGGGCGCGACCCGTGACCCGTTCGCCGCTCCAGTCCTCGCGCCGCGCAGCCCACCGAGCGGTACGATGGCCGCATGCCCACCGAGACGGTCAAGGTGCTCCCCGCGGATCTCACGCCGATGCCGTACGGCACGCGTACGAGCTTCCGGAGCATCCGGGACGGCATCTGGGAGCCACTTTGGGGCGGTCATCGCGTACTCATCCATACGACCGGATCCGACGTTGCGATCCGCGACGAACAGGGCGACCCGATCGAGGGCCACGACCTGCTGCGCGACGCCATGCGTGAGTCGGTCCTCGCTGACGAACTGGTGCTTGATGGGTACGTGCTCCCGGCACCCCTTCGCGACACCACCGGCGCGGGATCCGGCATGGGCCTCGATTCCATCCAGTCCGCGGGGCAGATGGGCCGACAACTCCTGATGGGGGTGCGCAACACGGACCGTGCCGATGCCAAGGAAGCCGCCCGCATCCGGCGCCTCGCCCTGTCAGCGTCGTCCCCCACGGCGTTCGTGGCCGTGGACCTGTTGTGGCTCGACGGCGAACCGCTGATCGACGTGCCGCTGGCCGAGCGCAAGCGCCTGCTCGACGGCGTGCTCCTCGACGGGGAGGTGGTCCGCAAGACGGTCGCGGTGCGGCCACCGGTCGAAGCCTGGTACAGCCAGTGGCGCGGCCTGGGATTCCGCGAAGTCGCCGTCAAGGGCGCCAACAGTCGCTACACACCGGGCAAACCGAACGGGGAATGGGCGACCGCCCTGATCCCGCGGCGCTGACGGTCCGCGCTACGGCACCTCCGATGGTAGGGTGAGCCATGCCCCAATCGACGCTGACCCCGGCGATTCGCGAACAGATCGCGCGACTCGACCGAGCGGACATCATGGTCGGGATTCCGAGTTTCAAGAACGCGGCGACCATCGGGTACGTGGTGCGCGCGGCCCAGGCCGGCCTCGTCCAGTACTTCCCGGACCTCCGGCCCGTCGTCGTCAACTCGGACGCGGGCTCGCCTGACGGAACCCAGCGCGTGGTCATCGAGACCGAGCCGCCCGACTACATCGAGGAGATCCTCCTCGTCCGGCCAACGAACAAGCTCTCGCGCGTCTCCCTGACCTACCCGGAGATCGACGGTGTCGGCGGCAAGGGCGCCGCGCTGCGCACGATCTTCGAGATCGCAGACGCACTCCAGGTCCAGGCGCTCGTCGTGGTGGACTCGGACCTTCGCTCGATCCTGCCCGAGTGGGTCGAACTCCTCGCCGGCCCGATCCTCAAGGGCGGCTATGACTTCGTAGCGCCGCTGTACTCGCGCTACAAGTACGACGGCACGATCACCAATACGGTCACCTACCCGTTGA
>JBDTOJ010000078.1:0-7786 GCA_039933295.1 Chloroflexota bacterium | reverse complement strand
GCGATGACCCACGAAGAGGTCGTCGCGCTCCTGCTCCGCGACATCGTCCAGAGCTACCGGCAGCTGCCGATGATGGTCTATCACTTCCAGACCAAGTTCCGCGACGAGCCCCGGTCGCGTGGTGGCCTGATCCGCGTCCGCGAGTTCGTCATGAAGGATGCCTACAGCTGCGACCGCGACGATGCCGGTCTCGATCGGAACTATCGCCTTCAGTACGCGGCCTACGAGCGGATCTTCGAGCGCCTCGGCCTGAAAGCAATCGCCGTCGGGGCCGACGTCGGGATCATGGGCGGCTCCGGCGCGCACGAGTTCATGGTCCTCAACGACTTCGGCGAGGACACCCTTGTGCTGTGCGACGCCTGCGGGTTCGCCGATAACCAGCAGATCGCCATCGTGGGCAAACCCGACCCGGCGGCGGAGGACGCACTGCCGATGGAGGACGTGGAGACGCCCGACGCGACCACGATCGCCGCCCTCGCTTCATTCCTGGAGATCCCGTCAAGCAAGACCGCGAAGGCCGCGTTCTTCATGACCGGCGATGATCGGTTCGTCGTCGCGATCGTGCGCGGCGATTACGACGTCAACGAGACGAAGCTGGTCAACGTGGTCAAGGCCCGCGGCGGCCTTCGCCCGGCCACCATCGAGGAGATCAAGGCGCGTGGCATGGAGGCTGGCTACGGCTCGCCCCTAGGAGCGCGTGACTCCGTCGTGGTCGTCGATGAGCTCGTCGCCCGATCGCCGAACCTCGTTGCCGGCGCCAATCGTGCCGGCTGGCACATCAGAAACGTCAACGTTCCGCGCGATTACGTACCGGATCACGTCGCCGAGATCACCAACGCGCGGGCCGGCGATCCGTGTCCGAACTGCAGCCAGCCCGTCGTGCTGCGGCAGGGGATCGAGGTCGGCAACATCTTCAAGCTCGGAACGGACTTCAGCGAGGCGTTCGGAGCGACGTTCCTCGGTGAGGATGGCCAGGCCCACCCCATCGTCATGGGTTCCTACGGCATCGGGCTCGGACGCAACGTGGCCTGCATCGTCGAGGCCCATCATGACGCGAAAGGGATTGCCTGGCCCGATGAGGTCGCGCCGTATGCGGCCCACCTCGTGACCATCGGCGCGAACCGCGATCCGCAGATCGTGGAGATCGGGAATCGCCTCCACGAGATCGCTGCCGCGGCCGGCCGCGACATCCTGTACGACGATCGCGACGAATCGCCGGGGGTCAAGTTCACCGACGCGGAGTTGCTCGGCATGCCCTGGATCGTGACGGTCAGCCCGCGCTCGATCGCGGCCGGTGGCGCGGAGGTGACGCGCCGGGCGACGGGCGACCGTCGGACCGTAGCCCTCGACGAGCTCGAAGCCTCGCTCCGAAATGGGTTTGAGATCCCGACGGCTGGCTGATCGAACGACGGCAGGCTGATCGCACGGGAGCCGGCGTTCCGCCAGCTGGCTAGCCGGCGTTCCGCCAGCTGGCTGATCAGGCCGGCCAGCTACCCTTCGACGCCGGGCGTTTCAATCGGTCCCGCAGAATTTGGCTTGCTGATGTCGACGGTCATCTTGAACGAGCCGGTATCGCCGTCGGCGGTTCCCTGTCCGATCGCCTCGGAGTGCACGAGATAGTTGCCATCCGTGGCCAGCCAGACATCCGACGTCCAGGTGCCCTGGAATTGGGCAATGGCCGCGAAGACGCTTCCGATTCCCTCGCCGCCCTTGTAGTGGGTTGACGGGACGCCGTTCTTGGTCTCGTTTCCGGCGTTGGTGAAATCGTTGCCGAGCGTCGCAAAGTACACACCGAACAACTTCTCGGGTCGGAACGCCGCGAAGCTCTGGGCGAAGAGACTGGCCTGTGCCAACGGGATCGCCTCCCACGGACCGGAGGCATCATTTCGAACCCAGGACGCGTCCCCGATGATGACGATGCCCGTCGTGCTGCTGATGTTCCCGGAATCGTCGTACTCGTCCATCTGCAGGCTGCTCGCCTTGTCAGGCCGATTGACGACAACCCCAGTCATCACCGTGCGGTTCCGGTTTTCGACACCGGCGGTTGTCGTGGTCGATGCGATCTCCGCGTTGAATTCGTACGAGTCAAGAGCGTCAAGCTCGGAGGTGGCTTGTCCGAACGCAAGAGCACCGTCCGGCGTGCCGGCACTCGAGCCGGGATTGGCCGTCGTGCCGGGCGCAGGCGTTGCGGTCTCGCCAGGGGCAAGTGTCGGCGCCGCAGATGCTGAGCCGCCACAGGCAGCAGCCAGGAGCGAGGCTCCGAGCATCAGGACGATCGGGCCATTCGAGAGTGATCGCGGTCGGCGCATGGTGGAGTCTCCTCGGTAACTGATGATCGCACCCGCCTGTCGATGGGGTTGAGCCTACCGGAACGCCGACCGTGCCGCGCTCATACGGCGTGGTTGGCGAACCCTAGGTTGGATCGGCTGGCGGGGCTGCCTCGTCGATCGTCGACCCATCCAGAGCCAGAACGGCCTCGTCCGACCTCGCTGCCGGCGTTTCCGCCACGAGTACGACACTGGATACCAATCCGGCCGGGACCGCATCGAGTTCTGGATCATCGGTCCGGGCGATCGCGAACGTAATGCTCGGTGGGATGGCTGCGCCGATCGAGACCTCGCTGATCCGATACGGCGAGTGCTTGGCCTTCAGCGCGTGATTCGCCTTCTCCTGGAGCGCCGTGGCCTTGATGATCACGTCGGCGAGCACGGCCGGGTCGATCCGGTCAATGGCTGTCGAGACGCCGCGCTTGGCCTTGGACATCGCCTGACGCGCGCGTTCTGCCGTCGCCGGGTCATGGAGCATGGTCTGGGCTCGCTCGGTCGTGTCGGCAGCGACGCTGCGGGCCGATTCCGCAGCTTGCTTTGCCTGCTCGGCGGCCTGTCCGGCGGCCTGCTTGGCGCGATCCAGGAAACTCATTGTCACCCTCTGTGGCTGTGCTCGGTCGTGACCCTCGCTCGCGAGGCCCGCGGTCCGCGGTTCGGTCCCACGTTCGCCGGTTCAGGCGTGCTTGATCGTGATCCGCTCGATGATGTTGGCGACGTCCTCGCACTTGTCGATCGTGTTCTCGAGCAGTGCGTAGACCTCTTTCCACTTGATGACTTCGAGCGGATCGCCGCCACCCGAGAACAGGTCCGCGATCGCCTGCCGGACCAGCTGGTCACCTTCGTTCTCAAGGCGATGCACCTCGATCCAGTACTTTTCCAGGCCGCGGAAGCCGCGGAGATGCGTCAGCGCCTCGTGAAGCTGCTCGCACTGGCGAACGATGATCGATGCCTGCTGGATCGCGGTCGGCGTCGGCGCTTCGATCCGGTACAGGACGAAGGTGTCGGAGACTTCCTCGATGAAGTCGAGGACATCGTCGAGCCCGCTGATGAGCGCGTGGATCTCCTCGCGATCAAACGGTGTGACGAAGGTCGACTCGAGTCGATGCCCGATTTCGTGGCTGAGCTCGTCGCCACGATGTTCAGCGTCCCGGATCTCACCGGAGCGGCGCTCGAGGACGTCGTAGGACCGAAGCATGGCTTCGAGCAGGCGAGCGGCACCGAGGACGTTCGAGGCGTCCTCGGCGAACATGTCAAAAAAGCGTTCTTCACGGGGGATCAGTCGCAGGCGCAACGCGGTCTCCTCGGCCAATGGTGCGGCAGCGTCGCGGACCGGCACATTGTCCGCGGCACGCCTACAGAGTACCGCGCCCTCGTCGGGTTGAGTCACGGACGTTGATCTTGCTGTGCGATGCTCTGATCGTGGACTGGATCGTCGTTGGATTCATCGGCCTCGAGGCCGTTTTCATCACGGTGGCCGTTGCCGTCGCCCTCGCTCGCGGCCGAACACTCGATGCCCTGGCCGACCAGCTCGCCGACGACGACCGATCGCGCGGCGCCGACCATGCCGGGGAAGCCCTCGTCGATCGTGCGGCACGGCTTCGTCGCCGAGCCGCGGCCGCGGAATACGCGCTCGATCAACGCCTCGTGGATCTCGCCTACCTGGCCGATCTCATCGGCGTCGGTATCGTCCGACTGACCGACGACCTGCGGGTGGAAGTGGCCAACACGGCTGCCCATGTCTTTCTGCAGCGGCCCCCCGGATCGATGCTCGGTCGGACGGCGATTGAGGCGATCGGCGACCACCGCATTGAGGCAATTGCCCGGGAGGCCGCCGAACGGGGCGCTGCGGCCGGGGAGGTGACCCTTCGGGATCCTGATGGCCCGGCGCTCGTGATCCGTGCCCGGCGCTCACCGATCCTGGGCATCTGGCTCGTTCTCGAGGATGTCGCGGAGCTCCGGCGTCTCCAGCGGATCCGGGCGGAATTCATCGACAACCTGTCCCATGAGTTGCGTACTCCGATCACGACGATCGGGCTGCTCGCCGAGACCCTTGCGAGGGACGCGGAGGCCGCGGGCGACGCGATACCCGCCCGCATGGTGGACAGGATCGGAAAACTCGAGGCTGAGACCGCCACGGTCGGACAGATGATCACGGAGCTCCTCGATCTGGCACGGATCGAGAGCGGGGGCCGGCAGTTGCATCTTGATGACGTCGACCTGGGTCGAGTGGCCGAGGACACGGTTGAACGCCTGCGACCCTTCGCTGAGCGGCAGCACGTTCAACTCGAGGCCAAGATCGCGCCCGACCTGCCGTTCGTGGGGGGAGAGGCAGCCCAGCTCGGCCAGGTCCTTGCCAACCTGATTCACAACGCCGTCAAGTTCAGTCCTCCCCAGACGACGGTCGTGGTGAGCGTCCGTCGCCTCGGCGACGAACTGCTCGCAAGCGTCGCGGACCAGGGCATCGGCGTTGCCGCCGCGGACCTGCCGCGGATCTTTGAACGGTTCTACAAGGCGGACCGATCACGCGCATCCGGCGGCGGGACGGGCCTCGGGCTCGCGATCGCGCGCCACATCGTCGAAGGCCACGGCGGGCGCATTGTGGTCGATTCGGTGGAACATGAGGGCGCCACATTCACCGTCATGCTGCCGATCGCTGGAACCCGCAACGCCGATCCCTTGCAAGGAGCCTGAATGCCTACGCTCGATGTCGCGACCTTGAACCTCCGGAACATCGCCGATCGGTGGCCGGAGCGCCTGCCCCTGCTCCTCGAGGACATGGCCGCGATCCAGCCCGACCTTCTCGGGGTTCAGGAGTGCGTCTTCGCCGTCGGACAGGACCGGATGCTCGGCGCTGCAGGTCCGGGTCGATACGAGACCGAGCGGGGCTGGGCTGGGCGTCCGGAGTATGGCAACAGCATCCTCGCCCGAACGCCGCTCGAGACCGGCTCGCCGGAGCGGCTCGATCTCGGCATGAGCCGCTCGGCGCTCCGGGTTCCGATCGTCACGCCCAGCGGAACGGAAGTGGCGTTCGTGGTGACCCACCTCCATCACATCCCGGCGGACGAGTCGGGGCGTGAGGGCCAGGCGAGGGCGCTCGTCGCGTGGCTGGCCGAGCGGCCGGCGACTGGCGGCACGATCGTCGTCGGTGACTTCAATGCCGAACCGGTCGAGGCGACGTATGAGGTCATGGTCGAGGCTGGTTTCCGGTCGGCATATCGCGAGGCGAATGGGGTGGAGCCGGATGTCACGTGGCCATCGGGCATCCAGGCACCGGGCATGGATGTCGACGGCGACCCGGGTTGTCTCGACTACATCTGGCTGACCGGCGACCTTCAGGCTGAGACGAGCCGGCTCGCGTGGAATCGTCCCGCGGTGGGGGATCCGACGCTCTATCCGTCTGACCACGTCGGCCTGGTCGCCCGGATTCGCGTGGGCGCATGACCGCGGGGACTGGAACACCACCGGGCGCGCGCCGAGCCCTTCGGCTCGCCCATCGCGGGGATTGGCGCGCGGGACCCGAGAATTCGCTCGCGGCGATGCGCGCTGCCCTGGCCAATCGCGCCTGCGACGGGCTCGAGTTCGATGTCCGCGCCTCGCGCGACGGAACGCCGATCGTGCTCCACGACGAGACGCTGCTGCGTGTCCAGGGGCGCCCGGAGCGACCCAGCGCACTCACCACTGCGGAGTTGGCGACGAGTGGGATCCCGACGCTCGCCGAGGTCCTCGAGGCCGCTGGTCTGGGTCCCTTCCTCGACATCGAGCTGAAGGGCGATCCTATCCCGGCCGTCATCGAGGTCATCGAGGGTGCCCGCGGGCCATCGATCGCACGGACCGTCGTGTCGTCCTTCGAACACGCGACGCTCGCCTGGGTCGGTCAGGTCCGGCCCGGATGGCGTTGCTGGCTGAATGCCGAAGACCTGAGCGCGTCCACGATCCAGGTTGCCGTGGAGCTCAAGTGCCGAGGTGTCTCGGCTGATTGGCGCTCGATCAACCCCAGGACGATGGCCCGGGCTGCTGCCGCGGGTCTCGAAGTTGCGGCGTGGACCGTCCGCCGTCGCCCGACGGTGGACCGTCTCGACCGTCTTGGGGTCGTGGCGACCTGCGTCGAGGCCGCCGCGCTGGATGGGTGGCCCGACCTGAACTGAGGGTACAGCCGAGCTGAACGCTCAGCAGCAGGCGCCACTCCCGCAGCCGCAGGCGTCACCGTCGAGCATGACGAGCTCGCGCGTGGCGCTCGGAGACGGGAGCACCGACCGGAGGCTCGTGAGATCACCGGCGACCCAGTTGAGCGGCTTGTGGGCCCGGATGATCATTGAATGCAGTCCATCCGCGACGGCGTGCGTCGGCTCAAGTTCGACGTCGGTCAGGCCGGCGGACTTGAGGCCGTCTCGAAACTCGGACGTCGACAGGGCTCCGGCGATACAGCCGACGTAGGCGCCGCGCTCCGCGCGTTCGGACGGCGACAGCCGATCCTCGGCCACGACATCGCTGATGCCCATGCGTCCGCCCGGGCGCAGGACGCGGGCGATCTCGGCCAGGACGGCGCCCTTGTCGGCTGCGAGGTTGACGACGCAGTTGCTGATCACGACATCGACGCTCGCATCGGCGAGCGGCAGCGCTTCAATGGTGCCCTTCAGGAACTCGACATTGGTGATGCCGGCCGCGATGGCATTGGCTCGTGCCAGATCGAGCATCTCGTCGGTCATGTCGACGCCGATGGCCCGACCTGTCGGGCCGACCCTCCGCGCCGAAAGCAGGACGTCGATCCCGCCACCGCTTCCAAGGTCCAGCACGATCTCGCCGGCCTTGAGCTCGGCCACGGCTGTTGGGTTGCCACAGCCGAGCGACGCCAGGACGGCGGCATCGGGCAGCTCAGCCCGCTCGTCTGGTGCGTACAGGAGCGACCCGAAGACGATTTGCCCGTCATCGTTGCAGCAGGATTCAAGTGCCTCTGATGACGTCCCGTCCGGCCCTGAGGCCGCCCTCGCCGCCTCGGCATAACGAGATCGAACAGCGTCGTGGATCTCGGCAACTTCGCTGGCTTCGGTGGTCAGATCGACGGGTGATGTCATCGTGCAGGCTCCCGATGGGTGGTGGCTCTCAGGTTACGCGCAGCAGGCCGCGAGGTCCGGAAGGGCCTCGGACGCGCTCAATGCCGGAAATCGAACCTGGCGCTGCTCCTGCGAGCGAGCCAGGGCCGCGTCGTCGGCCCGGTGCTGCCGAAAGTCCGTGGCGATGCGCGCTTCGTGCAGCGCGAGGTGGTCCATTCGATCGCGGCCTTCACCGCGATCGTTGGTCCCGGCCAACCAGGCCGATGAAATCAGGTGGAACATCGAGTCCTCTCCTCTGATGCGCCGTGCGACGCATCCTTCGTATTGACGAACATCAATATGCACCTGATATTTGCGCTTGTCAATATCGAACAGTGTCGATAGACTGCGGCCCATGAAACGCCACCT